>NZ_RJNW01000005.1:0-166116 GCF_003942765.1 Streptococcus mitis | reverse complement strand
TTGAATAGATATTCAATTTTGAGTAGGTATTACTCAGAGTTAAGTGACGATAGCCTAGGAGATACACCTGTACCCATGCCGAACACAGAAGTTAAGCCCTAGAACGCCGGAAGTAGTTGGGGGTTGCCCCCTGTGAGATATGGAAGTCGCTTAGCTTTATTCCGCCATAGCTCAGTTGGTAGTAGCGCATGACTGTTAATCATGATGTCGTAGGTTCGAGTCCTACTGGCGGAGTAGTTAATTAAGAGAGGTTTAGTCCTCTTTTTTTATTTTGGTGAACATAAAAATAGGCTCTCTGTCAACTGTAGTGGATTGAAGAAAAGGTAATATTTAGAAAGGACAAATTTCGTCCTTTCTTTTTTGATGTTTAGAGCGATGAAAATACTTTTTTTGAAGTTTTCAAAGTGTTGACGATTTTATATTTGTCCTTGAGAAAGATTTTAAAAACAGTCTGAAAAATCTAACTTTTGGGGTGTTTTTATTATGAAATTAACATATGATGATAAAGTTCAGATCTATGAACTTAGAAAATAAGGCTATAGCTTAGAGAAGCTTTCAAATAAATTTGGGATAAACAATTCTAATCTTAGATACATGATTAAATTGATTGATCGTTACGGAATAGAGTTCGTCTAAAAAGGAAAAATCGTTACTATTCTCCTGATTTAAAACAAGAAATGATTCATAAAGTCTTAAGGGAGAGTACCTAAAATGGGACGTAAGCCAAAAAAGAGACCTGAAGAGAGGACAGAATTAGAACGTCTTCAAGCAGAAAATGAGTACCTGAGAGCGGAGAATGCCATCCTAAAAAAGTTGAGAGAACTCCGATTGAAGGAGAAAAAGAGAAAGAAGAAAGACAGAAATTGTTCAAGAATTAATGACTGAGTTTTCGTTAGATATTCTTCTAAAAGCCATTAAACTAGCTCGTTCGACCTACTACTATCACTTGAAACAGCTAGACAAACCAGATAAGAACCAAGAGCTTAAAGCTGAAATTCAATCTATTTTTATCAAACACAAAGGAAATTATGGTTATCGTCGGATTCATTTAGAACTAAGAAATCGTGGTTATCTGGTAAATCAGAAAAGAGTTCAACGCTTGATGAAAGTACTCAATTTACAAGCTAAAATGCGACAGAAACGAAAATATTCTTCTCATAAAGGAGATGTTGGTAAGAAGGCAGATAATCTCATTCAACGTCAATTTGAAGGCTCTAAAACAATGGAAAAGTGCTACACAGATGTGACAGAATTTGCCATTCCAAATAGCACGCAGAAATTGTATTTATCGCCTGTTTTAGATGGCTTTAATAGCGAAATTATTGCCTATAATCTTTCAACTTCACCGAACTTAGCACAAGTAAAAACCATGTTGGAACAGTCCTTCACAGAGAGGCACTACGAGAATACGATTCTCCATAGTGACCAAGGTTGGCAATACCAACACGATGCTTACCATCGGTTCCTAGAGAGTAAGGGAATTCAAGCATCCATGTCACGTAAAGGTAACAGCCAAGACAACGGTATGATGGAGTCCTTTTTTGGCATTCTGAAATCGGAGATGTTTTATGGTTATGAGAAGTCATTTCAGTCGCTTAGCAATTGGAACAAGCCATTGTAGACTATATTGATTACTACAACAATAAACGAATTAAGGTAAAACTAAAAGGACTTAGCCCTGTGCAATACAGATTGGGGTCAGTACAATCTGATGCTATGCGTTTTCTTAATTTAAGATTTTTGCCTCAGTCTCTTTTAGTATTTAACACAGTTAATAGGATCTATAATAGTCTAATTTAGGTAGTAAATTTGTTCCTATTCTGTCAACTTTTCCTATTTGTTATCTTTTTGAGGTTGGTTTTTAAGCAATTCAGGAATTGATAGTGAATGTGTAAAATTTTTTGTTAGAATAAGCTTATAAAAAGTAAAGGGGTATAGGCTTATGTTACAAAAGATTTATGAGCAGATGACGGATTTTTATAGAAATATTGAAGAAGAGTATGGTACGTTCTTCGGAGATCATTTTGACTGGGAACATTTTCATTTTAAGTTTTTGATTTATTATCTTGTCCGATATCGTATTGTGAGCTATCGGGATTTTATTGTTTACCATTATCGTGTTGCTTACCGTTTGTATCTTGAAAAATTGATAATGAAACAAGGTTTTGTTGCTTGTTGAGACAGTATGAGTTAATTTCCGAACAAATTTAACTTTTTGTAGGAAAATAATGATAAATAGCCGGAATTATTTCTAAATCATTTTTTAATAGTTGGAAATAGCAAATCTTTCTATTGTTTCTTCTTGATAAAAAGGCGATTTTTTCTTATAATAAATTGTAAGATATAATTGCAGGTGAGAGTCCTGCCATGTATGTGAGAAAGGAAGAGCCTGAGGGCTCAGACAAGATTATGACTTCAGTTGTTGTTGTAGGTACCCAATGGGGTGATGAAGGTAAAGGGAAGATTACAGACTTCCTTTCTGCGAATGCAGAAGTGATTGCACGATACCAAGGTGGTGATAATGCAGGTCACACGATTGTGATTGATGGTAAGAAATTTAAGTTGCACTTGATTCCATCTGGAATTTTCTTCCCTGAAAAAATCTCTGTTATTGGTAATGGTATGGTTGTAAATCCTAAATCTCTTGTGAAAGAGTTGAGCTATCTTCATGAGGAAGGTGTGACAACTGATAACTTGCGTATTTCTGATCGCGCGCATGTTATTTTGCCTTATCATATCGAGTTGGATCGTTTGCAAGAAGAAGCTAAGGGCGACAATAAGATTGGGACTACAATCAAGGGAATTGGTCCAGCTTATATGGACAAGGCTGCTCGTGTTGGGATTCGTATTGCAGATCTTTTAGATAAAGATATTTTCCGTGAGCGTTTAGAACGTAACCTTGCTGAAAAGAATCGTCTTTTTGAAAAATTGTATGACAGTAAAGCGATTGCTTTTGATGATATTTTTGAAGAATATTATGAATATGGTCAACAAATCAAGAAGTATGTGACAGATACATCTGTCATTTTGAATGATGCACTTGATAACGGTAAACGTGTGCTTTTTGAAGGTGCACAAGGTGTTATGCTAGATATCGACCAAGGTACGTATCCATTTGTTACGTCATCAAACCCTGTGGCTGGTGGTGTTACGATTGGTTCTGGTGTTGGTCCAAGTAAGATTGACAAGGTTGTTGGTGTATGTAAAGCCTATACGAGTCGTGTAGGAGACGGTCCTTTCCCAACTGAGTTGTTTGATGAAGTGGGAGAACGCATTCGTGAAGTAGGTCATGAGTATGGTACAACAACTGGTCGTCCACGTCGTGTGGGTTGGTTTGACTCAGTTGTGATGCGTCATAGTCGTCGTGTTTCTGGTATCACTAACCTTTCATTGAACTCTATCGATGTTTTGAGTGGTTTAGATACAGTGAAAATCTGTGTGGCCTATGATCTTGATGGTCAACGTATTGACTACTATCCAGCTAGTCTTGAGCAATTGAAACGTTGCAAGCCTATTTATGAAGAGTTACCAGGTTGGTCAGAAGATATTACTGGAGTTCGTAATTTGGAAGATCTTCCGGAGAATGCGCGTAACTATGTTCGTCGTGTGAGTGAATTGGTTGGCGTTCGTATTTCTACTTTCTCAGTAGGTCCTGGTCGTGAACAAACAAATATTTTAGAAAGTGTTTGGTCGTAAGAGATTTTTAAGATTAGTTTAAGTTAGGTCGGGTATACTATAGACAGTTACAAGAAGACCTCCTAACTTGTTGTAACAAATATCCTAAACTTTTCTTTTTCATAATAATCTCCCTATAAAGTCACCGCATTCGGTGGCTTTTTTTGTGTTGGGATTCATGATATAATAATAAAATCGATAAGTAAGAAAAGAGAAACGGATGAATTATACAGTTGAAGAAAAAGAAGTCTTCATGAGAGAGGCCTTGAGAGAGGCTGAGATTGCTCTTGAACACGATGAAATTCCAATTGGTTGTGTGATTGTCAAGGACGGAGAAATCATTGGCCGTGGGTATAATGCGCGTGAGGAACTGCAGCGAGCGGTTATGCATGCGGAAATTATGGCCATAGAGAATGCGAATCTGAGTGAGGAGAGCTGGCGCTTGCTGGATTGCACACTTTTTGTGACCATTGAGCCTTGTGTCATGTGTAGTGGGGCAATTGGACTCGCCCGTATTCCAAACGTGGTCTATGGGGCTAAAAACCAGAAATTTGGCGCTGCTGGGAGTTTGTACGATATCTTGACAGATGAGCGTCTCAATCATCGTGTGGAGGTTGAAACGGGAATTTTGGAAGATGAATGCGCAGCTATTATGCAGGATTTTTTTAGAAATAGACGGAAAAAATAATTTTGCTTTTAAAATGAATAGGAATGTGATATAATAAATAGTGGAGCAACAGTTCTGCGTGAAGCGGGTCAGGGGAGGAATCCAGCAGCCCTAAGCGATTTGAATTGTGTGCTCTTTTTTTCGTGCTTTTTCCGAATAAATAAGATAGAATAATCTTGAATAAATGATAATAGAAAAGAGAAGATGATGAAAATTCGTGGTTTTGAATTGGTTTCGACTTTTACAGATGAAAATTTATTGCCCAAGCGTGAGACGGTGCATGCGGCTGGTTACGACTTAAAGGTTGCTGTGCGTACGGTTATTGCGCCAGGAGAGATTGTCTTGGTTCCGACAGGGGTTAAGGCCTATATGCAGCCGACTGAGGTTCTTTACCTTTATGATCGCTCTTCAAATCCTCGTAAGAAGGGCTTGGTCTTGATTAACTCGGTTGGTGTCATTGATGGGGATTATTATGGAAATCCTGGGAATGAAGGGCATATTTTTGCGCAGATGAAGAATATCACAGATCAAGAAGTTGTTCTTGAAGTTGGGGAACGTGTGGTTCAGGCTGTCTTTGCGCCTTTCTTAATCGCAGATGGAGATGCGGCTGATGGCGTTCGAACTGGTGGATTTGGTTCAACAGGGCACTAGAATGAAGATTATCTTTGTACGTCACGGGGAGCCAGATTATCGTGAGTTAGAGGAGCGTTCTTATACGGGATTTGGGATAGATTTGGCCCCCTTGTCTGAGAAGGGACGGCAGCAAGCCCAGAAACTGAGCACCAATCCTTTACTCCCTTCAGCTGAAATAATCGTATCTTCTGCAGTCACAAGAGCTTTAGAAACGGCTTCTTATGTGGTTTGTGCTACGGGACTTCCTTTAAGAGTGGAGTCTTTATTACATGAATGGCAGGTCTATGAAAGTGGCACAGATAATTTTGAAAAAGCTCGTGCTATATTTCTAGAAAATAATGGGGAGTTACTTCCTAATAGTCCTATTCAATATGAGACAGCTGCGAAGATGAAGTCTCGTTTTCTAGAATGCATGGCTAAGTATCGAGATTACCAGACCGTGATAGTGGTAACTCACAACATGCTCATGCGTCAGTTTGTGCCAAATGAGAAGATTGATTTTTGCCAAGTGATTGAGTGTGAGTTAGAGATATAGAAAGAGGTTTATCATCGCAAAGAAAAAAGCGACATTTGTATGTCAAAATTGTGGGTATAATTCACCTAAATATCTGGGGCGTTGCCCCAACTGTGGGTCTTGGTCTTCTTTTGTAGAAGAGGTTGAGGTTGCCGAGGTCAAGAATGCGCGTGTGTCCTTGACAGGTGAGAAAACTAAGCCCATGAAACTGGCTGAGGTGACTTCCATCAATGTCAATCGAACCAAGACGGAGATGGAGGAATTCAACCGTGTACTTGGAGGCGGAGTGGTACCGGGAAGTCTCGTTCTTATCGGTGGGGATCCTGGAATTGGGAAATCAACCCTTCTTTTACAAGTCTCAACCCAGCTGTCTCAAGTGGGGACTGTTCTCTATGTCAGTGGGGAGGAGTCTGCCCAGCAAATCAAGTTGCGAGCAGAGCGCTTGGGAGATATTGATAGCGAGTTTTATCTCTATGCAGAGACTAATATGCAGAGTGTTCGAGCTGAAGTGGAGCGCATCCAGCCAGACTTCCTCATCATCGACTCCATTCAGACTATTATGTCTCCTGAGATTTCAGGGGTGCAGGGGTCTGTTTCTCAAGTGCGTGAGGTGACAGCGGAACTTATGCAGCTGGCCAAAACAAATAACATTGCCATCTTTATCGTAGGACATGTGACCAAGGAGGGCACTCTAGCTGGTCCTCGTATGTTGGAGCATATGGTGGATACGGTGCTTTACTTTGAAGGGGAGCGTCACCATACCTTTCGTATTTTGAGAGCGGTCAAAAACCGTTTTGGTTCTACCAATGAAATTGGCATCTTTGAGATGCAGTCAGGTGGCTTGGTTGAGGTCCTCAATCCGAGTCAAGTTTTCTTAGAAGAGCGTTTGGATGGAGCAACTGGTTCATCAATCGTTGTGACCATGGAAGGGACGCGTCCGATTTTGGCGGAGGTTCAGGCTTTGGTAACACCGACCATGTTTGGAAATGCCAAGCGTACGACGACAGGACTTGATTTTAACCGTGCTAGCTTGATTATGGCCGTTTTGGAAAAACGGGCAGGTCTTCTCTTGCAAAATCAGGATGCCTATCTCAAATCTGCTGGCGGTGTCAAATTGGATGAACCTGCCATTGACTTAGCTGTTGCAGTTGCCATTGCTTCGAGTTATAAAGACAAGCCAACTAATCCTCAGGAATGTTTTGTAGGAGAACTTGGCTTGACGGGAGAGATTCGGCGCGTGAATCGTATCGAACAACGCATCAATGAAGCTGCTAAACTGGGATTTACTAAGATTTATGTACCTAAGAATTCTTTGACAGGAATCACTCCGCCTAAGGAAATTCAGGTCATTGGAGTAACAACGATTCAGGAAGTTTTGAAAAAGGTCTTTGCATAATCCGTGACAAATCCTTTTAAAAATGATAAGATAGGAGAAATATTTGACTATCAAATTTTCGAGGAGGGAATCGTGTCGTATTTTGAACAGTTTATGCAAGCCAATCAGGCTTATGTTGCCCTACATGGGCAGTTAAATCTGCCACTTAAACCCAAAACAAGAGTGGCCATTGTGACCTGTATGGACTCTCGTCTGCACGTTGCGCAAGCTCTGGGCTTGGCACTTGGGGATGCTCATATCTTGCGGAATGCAGGTGGTCGAGTGACTGAGGACATGATTCGTTCGCTAGTTATTTCCCAACAACAAATGGGGACAAGAGAGATTGTGGTGCTGCATCATACAGACTGTGGTGCTCAGACCTTTGAAAATGGACCTTTTCAGGAGTATTTAAAAGAGGAACTAGGTGTCGATGTGTCAGATCAGGATTTCTTGCCTTTCCAAGATATAGAGGAGAGTGTACGTGAGGACATGAAACTCCTTATCGAGTCTCCCCTAATACCAGACGATGTCATTATCTCTGGTGCTATTTACGATGTGGATACAGGAAGTATGACAGTCGTAGAGTTGTAAAAAATTCATTTAGAAAGAAAGTGTATGAAGAAAAACAGTATTCTATTTATTTTTATTTTATTGCTATGTATTGGTTTACAGTATGAAACCATCTACTATACGGACGGTTCGATGTCAGGTGCGGAATATGGACTGATGGGAGTTTCTATCTTTCTAGCTCTCTTTTACATGATTCCGGCTCTTTATTTCCTTTTCCGTATTGGGAAAAAATGGGAATTGCCAAAGAAGGCCCTGATTTTGTCTTTATTGGGTGGGATGTTCCTTTCAGGCTGGTTGTCTAGCTTTGCTAATACCTACATCCATGATTTGCTGGGGGTTCTTTTCCCAGATAGTGCATTTTTAAATGCCTTTGAAAGTGCGATTGTGGCTCCTTTGGTAGAAGAGCCCTTGAAATTATTGCCACTTGTTTTTGTTTTGGCTTTGATTCCTGTACGAAAATTAAAATCTTTGTTTTTACTAGGTATTGCTTCTGGTTTGGGATTCCAAATGATTGAGGATATTGGCTACATTCGTACGGATTTGCCAGAGGGATTTGACTTTACTATTTCGAGAATTTTAGAGCGTATCATCTCAGGTATTGCCTCTCACTGGACTTTTTCAGGTCTGGCTGTAGTAGGTGTTTACTTGCTTTACAGAGTCTATAAAGGACAGAAGGTTGGCAAGAAACAGGGCCTTATTTTTCTAGGTTTAGCCTTGGGAACTCACTTCTTGTTTAACTCTCCTTTTGTAGAATTAGAGACAGAGTTACCACTAGCGATTCCAGTGGTTATGGCTATTACTCTTTATGGTTTTTATCAGGCTTATCGCTTTGTTGAGAAGCACAATGAGTTGATGAACTAGAATATTTTTCAAAAGAATGATGCAGAGGCACAAATATGGTGCCCTTCTTTTATTTTTGATTGAAAAATAGTGTAAAAAGCGCTACAATGGTAGATGGAAAAATCTTGTGAAAAGCACAAGCGATACATATATACCGGAGGAAATCATGTCTTTTTCTGATTTAAAGCTGTTTGCCCTTTCTTCTAATCAAGAATTGGCAAAACGTGTAGCGCAGGAGATTGGGATAGAGTTGGGGAAATCAAGTGTTCGCCAATTTTCAGATGGAGAGATTCAGGTCAACATTGAAGAATCAATCCGTGGGAAACACGTCTTTATCCTACAATCAACTAGTTCGCCTGTAAATGACAATCTGCTTGAAATTTTGATTATGGTAGATGCTTTGAAGCGTGCGAGTGCAGAATCTGTCAATGTTGTCATGCCTTACTATGGGTATGCACGTCAGGATAGAAAGGCGAGAGCGCGTGAGCCAATCACTTCAAAACTTGTCGCAAATATGCTTGAAGTAGCTGGAGTGGATCGTTTATTGACCATCGACTTGCATGCTGCGCAGATTCAAGGATTCTTTGATATTCCTGTGGATCACTTGATGGGAGCTCCTCTGATTGCGGATTATTTTGAGCGTCGTGGCATGGTTGGTTCTGACTATGTGGTTGTCAGCCCAGACCATGGAGGGGTAACTCGTGCCCGTAAGTTGGCAGAATTTTTGAAAACATCTATTGCTATCATCGACAAACGTCGTAGCGTTGATAAGATGAATACTAGTGAAGTCATGAACATCATCGGTAAGGTCGAAGGCAAGACTTGTATCTTGATTGATGATATGATTGATACTGCTGGAACGATTTGTCACGCTGCAGATGCCCTTGCGGAAGCTGGTGCTGTTGAAGTATATGCAAGCTGTACGCACCCAGTTCTTTCTGGTCCTGCTATGGACAATATCCAAAAATCAGCTATTAAGAAATTGGTTGTTTTGGATACCATCTATCTGCCAGAAGAGCGTTTGATTGATAAGATTGAACAGATTTCAATCGCTCATTTATTAGGGGATGCTATTGTACGTATCCATGAAAAACGCCCACTTTCTCCACTTTTCAGTATTGAGAAAAAGATTTAAGTTTTCGCTTAGAATAAAACATACTCCTAGCAGAAGTGAACTGCTAGGAGCTTTTTTGTAGCCAAAATCTGCAAGCCTTTTCAAATTGTGCTATACTGATGAAAAAGGAGGATTTCTATGAGTCAAGAATTTATCAATCCAAGTGATGGCGTGATTCGTCAGTATCTCGCAACGAGTAAAACCCTTGCTGTGGTGGGCTTGTCAGACCGTGAGGAAACAACTAGCAATCGAGTGACAAAGGAAATGCAGGATCGGGGTTATAAAATTATCCCAGTCAATCCCAAGGCGGCAGGTGGTGAAATCTTGGGTGAAAAGGCTTATGCTAGCCTAGCTGAGATTCCTTTTCCTGTAGATATTGTCAATGTTTACCGTCGCAGTGAATTTCTGCCAGATGTGGCGCGTGATTTTCTCAAGGCTGATGCCAAGATTTTTTGGGCACAGCTAGGACTTGAAAGTCTAGAAGCGGAAGAAATCTTGCGTGCTGGTGGATGTGATGATATCGTGATGAATCGTTGCATCAAGAGAGAACATACACGCTTGATTGAGGAAGTATAATAAAAAGGTAGCTGATGGGCTACCTTTTTATTATACTCAATGAAAATCAAAGAGCAAACTAGGAAACTAGCCGCAGGTTGCTCAAAACACAGTTTTGAGGTTGCAGATAGAACTGACGAAGTCAGCTCAAAACACAGTTTTGAGGTTGTGGATAGAACTGACGAAGTCAGTAACCATACCTACGGCAAGGCGACGTTAACGTGGTTTGAAGAGATTTTCGAAGAGGATTAGAAAATGCCGATAAGGGTCTGCATACCAAGACTGGTGAGGATGATGGCAATCCAGCAGATGGCTCCGAGCACAATGGATATTCCGCTGGATTTGACCATAGCGACCAGATTGGTTTTGAGTCCGATAGCACTCATGGCCATGATAATGAGAAATTTGGAGAGTTGTTTGAGAGGGGTAAAGAAACTACTGGATACCCCGAGAGAGGTCAGTAAGGTGGTTAGGAGCGATACAAGGATAAAGTAAAGGATAAAAAGTGGGAAGACTTTTTTCAGTTGTAAGCCTTGCTTATTTTTTTGTTCACGACTTTTCCAGTAGGAGAGAAAGAGAGTGATGGGGATGATAGCCAGAGTACGTGTGAGTTTGACAATAGTTGCGGATTCGAGGGTATTGGTCTGGTAAAGACTGTCCCAGGCGCTAGCTGTGGCGGTTACAGAGGAAGTATCATTGACCGCAGTTCCTGCAAAGAGGGCGAAGCCGTCATTGGATAGATGAAGCCAGGTTCCCAGGGTTGGAAAGATAAGTGCCGCTAAGACATTGAAGAAAAAGATAACGGAGATGGCTTGGGCTACTTCCTTTTCCTTGGCATGGATAACGGGCGCTGTCGCTGCAATGGCAGAACCACCACAGATTGAAGAACCTACTCCAACCAAGGTAGCCAGTTTTGTATCCAGTGCAAAGAAGCGCTGGAAGAAATAGGCAATAATCAGAGCTATTGAGATGGTGGACAGGATGACAGGGAGTGAAGATTGTCCGACTGCGAAGACTTGCGAGATATTGAGACCAAAACCAAGCAAGACAACGGCATATTGGAGCAATTTTTTAGAACTAAAGGTCAATCCAGCATCCAGTTGTTTATAAGGCGAAAGAAAGGGGTGTAGGAGCATTCCCATAAAAATCGCAAAGACAGGCGCGCCAATAACAGGGAAGAATCCTCCTAAGCACCAAGATAGGATGGAAATGAGAAGGCAGGCCAAGATGCCTGCTCCATTTTTTGATAGAAATGACATAAAAACCTCCAAATAGAATCTGTTACCATTATAGACCTGTAAACAGGAAAAGTAAAATAGAAAGTGGAAAGCTATTCTCTAATGTATTTTTGCGGTCGGGGGGCTTTTGTAGTATAATAGAGATACGTTTTGAAAGTGGGAGGTATCTATGGACTTAACTAAGCGCTTTAATAAACAGTTAGATAAGATTCAAGTTTCGTTGATTCGTCAGTTTGACCAGGCTATTTCGGAGATTCCTGGGGTCTTGCGTTTGACCTTGGGGGAACCTGATTTTACAACGCCAGATCATATCAAGGAGGCGGCCAAGCGAGCGATTGATCAGAACCAATCCTACTATACAGGGATGAGTGGTCTGCTGACTCTACGTAAGGCGGCCAGTGACTTTGTTAAGGAAAAGTACCAACTGGAATATGCTCCTGAAAATGAAATCTTGGTTACAATTGGGGCGACAGAGGCTTTATCTGCTACTTTGACAGCTATTTTGGAAGAGGGAGACAAGGTGCTCTTGCCAGCTCCTGCTTATCCAGGCTATGAGCCGATTATCAATCTAGTTGGGGCAGAGATTGTTGAGATTGACACAACTGAAAATGGTTTTGTCTTGACTCCTGAGATGTTGGAGAAGGCCATTTTGGAGCAAGGTGATAAGCTCAAGGCGGTTATTCTCAACTATCCAGCAAATCCGACAGGAATTACCTACAGTCGGGAGCAGTTGGAGGCCTTGGCAGCTGTTTTACGCAAGTATGAGATTTTCGTTGTCTGTGATGAGGTTTACTCAGAATTGACCTACACAGACGAAGCCCATGTATCTCTGGGAACTATGTTGAGAGATCAGGCTATTATTATCAATGGTCTATCTAAATCACATGCCATGACAGGTTGGCGTTTGGGACTGATTTTCGCTCCTACAGCCTTTACAGCTCAGTTGATTAAGAGTCACCAGTACTTGGTCACTGCTGCAAATACCATGGCTCAACATGCTGCGGTAGAAGCCTTGACGGCTGGTAAAAATGATGCGGAACCGATGAAGAAGGAATATATCCAGCGTCGAGATTATATCATCGAAAAGATGACTGCTCTTGGTTTTGAGATTATCAAACCAGACGGTGCCTTCTATATCTTTGCTAAGATTCCAGCGGGTTACAATCAAGATTCCTTTGCCTTTCTCAAGGATTTTGCACAGAAGAAGGCCGTTGCCTTTATCCCTGGTGCCGCCTTTGGGCGTTACGGGGAAGGCTATGTTCGCCTATCTTATGCAGCCAGCATGGAGACGATCAAAGAAGCCATGAAACGGCTTGAGGAGTATATGAGAGAAGCATGATTCAGTTTATCACGAGTCAAGGCTTGGTGCTCTACAATCGTAACTTTCGTGAGGATGACAAGCTAGTCAAGATTTTTACAGAGCAGGCTGGTAAGCGGATGTTTTTCGTCAAACACGCTGGTCAGTCTAAGCTGGCTCCTGTTATTCAACCCCTGGTGCTGGCTCGCTTTCTCTTGCGAATCAATGATGACGGGCTTAGCTACATTGAGGACTATCATGAGGTCATGACCTTTCCAAAGATTAATAGCGACCTCTTTGTCATGGCCTATGCGACCTACGTGGCGGCTCTTACAGATGCTAGTTTGCAGGACAATCAGCAGGATGCTCCCTTGTTTGCTTTTTTGCAAAAAACTTTGGAGTTGATGGAAGAGGGATTGGATTATCAAGTTTTGACCAATATTTTTGAAATTCAAATCTTGACTCGATTTGGGATTAGTCTCAATTTTAATGAGTGTGTTTTTTGTCATCGGATCGGTCAGGCTTTTGACTTTTCTTTCAAATATGGAGCCTGCCTCTGTCCAGAGCATTATCATGAAGATGAGAGACGTTGCCATCTCAATCCTAATATCCCTTATTTGCTCAATCAGTTTCAAGCCATTGATTTTGAGACCTTGGAGACCATTTCGCTCAAGCCTGAAATCAAGCAAGAGCTACGCAAATTTATGGATCAACTCTACGAAGAGTACGTTGGGATTCACCTAAAATCAAAGAAATTTATTGATTCCCTATCCGACTGGGGACAATTACTAAAAGAGGAAAAGAAATGAAAAAAATCGCAGTAGATGCCATGGGGGGCGATTACGCACCTCAAGCCATCGTTGAGGGTGTCAATCAAGCCCTAGCTGACTTTTCAGATATCGAGGTTCAACTCTACGGAGATGAAGCTAAAATCAAGCAATATCTGACAGCGACAGAGCGCGTCAGCATTATCCATACGGATGAGAAGATTGACTCAGACGATGAACCTACGAGAGCTATTAGGAAGAAGAAAAATGCCAGTATGGTATTGGCGGCCAAGGCTGTCAAAGAAGGCGAAGCAGACGCTGTACTCTCAGCTGGGAATACAGGTGCTTTGTTGGCAGCAGGATTTTTCATCGTGGGTCGTATCAAGAATATCGATCGACCAGGGCTTATGTCGACTTTGCCGACTATTGATGGGAAAGGTTTTGACATGCTAGACCTCGGTGCTAATGCGGAAAATACAGCCCAGCACCTCCATCAATACGCGGTTCTAGGATCCTTCTATGCTAAAAATGTTCGTGGAATTGCGCAACCACGTGTTGGCTTGCTCAATAACGGAACAGAGAGTAGTAAGGGCGACCCGCTTCGTAAGGAAACCTATGAATTACTGGTGGCTGATGAAAGTTTAAACTTTATCGGAAACGTGGAAGCGCGTGATTTGATGAATGGCGTTGCAGATGTTGTTGTGGCAGATGGTTTCACGGGAAACGCTGTGCTCAAATCCATTGAAGGGACAGCTATGGGAATCATGGGCTTGCTCAAGAACTCCATCACTGGTGGTGGTCTCCGAGCGAAACTAGGCGCCCTCCTTCTCAAGGACAGCCTCAGAGGTTTGAAAAAACAGCTCAACTACTCAGATGTTGGTGGAGCAGTCTTGTTTGGTGTCAAGGCACCGGTTGTCAAGACTCATGGCTCAAGCGATGCCAAGGCTGTTTATAGTACGATTCGCCAGATTCGTACCATGTTAGAAACAGACGTAGTTGTCAAGACTGCGCGTGAATTTTCAGGAGAATAAAAGAGATGACAGAAAAAGAAATTTTTGACCGTATTGTGACCATTATCCAAGAGCGACAGGGAGAAGACTTTGTCGTGACAGAATCCTTGAGTCTGAAAGACGACTTGGATGCTGACTCAGTTGATTTGATGGAGTTTATCTTGACACTGGAAGATGAATTTAATATCGAAATCAGCGATGAGGAAATTGACCAACTCCAAAGTGTAGGGGATGTGGTAGAAGTCGTCAAACGTAAAGAATAGCAAGAAGCAAGATAAGAGGAGTTGCATGTTGCTAAGAATGTATATAAATATCCTATTTGACAATTATCTACATTTTAATCTTTATAAATATATATTTTAGGCAGGGCGCTTGTTCTGCCTATTTTTTTGCCAAGAAAGTGCAGTTGAGGTATTTATTTGGAGTTTTACATATATTTTTGATAAAATAGTTATAGAAATTAGGAAAGTTGAAGAAAAGAAATGAAGAAGGTTGTAGGATATTTTTTAGTATTTGTTTTTCTATTTTTGATGAATATTTTCATCTTTAAGATACTAGCAACCCTGGGATTTCAGCTGACAATGAGTGAAAAGAGTTATATTGTACCACCGCTGTTTTCGATTATCGTTGTATATATGATTGACAAAAGAATTAGGAAGAAAAAGAAATAAATATATATTTTAGGTAGAATGTTTGTTCTACCTATTTTTTTATCTTAAAAGTGCAGTTGGGAGGGAGATAGGTGCATTTGGGAAGGAAGTCCAGTTTTTGTTTGGGGATTGGGGTAAGATAGTTGTTATCAGATGAGTTTATACTCTTCGAAAATCAAATTCAAACCACGTCAACGTCGCCTTGCCGTAGGTATGGTTACTGACTTCGTCAGTTCTATCTGCAACCTCAAAACAGTGTTTTGAGCTGACTTCGTCAGTCTTATCTACAACCTCAAAACAGTGTTTTGAGCAGCCTGCGGCTAGTTTCCTAGTTTGCTCTTTGATTTTCATTGAGTATTAGGAAAAAGGAGATGAATATGAAATTTGGGAAACGTCACTATCGTCCGCAGGTGGATCAGATGGACTGCGGTGTAGCTTCATTAGCCATGGTTTTTGGCTACTATGGTAGTTATTATTCTTTGGCTCACTTGCGAGAATTGGCCAAGACAACCATGGATGGGACAACGGCTTTGGGCTTGGTCAAGGTGGCAGAGGAAATTGGTTTTGAGACGCGAGCAATTAAGGCAGATATGACGCTCTTTGACTTGCCAGATTTGGCTTTTCCTTTTGTTGCCCATGTGCTTAAGGAAGGGAAATTGCTCCACTACTATGTGGTGACTGGGCAGGATAAGGATAGCATTCATATTGCCGATCCGGATCCTGGGGTGAAATTGACCAAACTGTCACGTGAGCGTTTTGCGGAAGAATGGACAGGAGTGACTCTTTTTATGGCACCTAGTCCAGACTACAAGCCTCATAAGGATCAAAAGAATGGTCTGCTCTCTTTTATCCCTATATTAGTGAAGCAGCGTGGCTTGATTGCTAATATCGTTTTGGCAACACTCTTGGTAACCTTGATTAACATTGTGGGTTCTTATTATCTGCAGTCTATCATTGATACCTATGTGCCAGATCAGATGCGTTCGACGCTTGGGATTATTTCTATTGGGCTGGTTATCGTCTATATTCTCCAGCAGATCTTGTCTTACGCTCAGGAGTATCTCTTACTTGTTTTGGGGCAACGCCTGTCGATTGACGTGATTTTGTCCTATATCAAGCATGTTTTTCACCTGCCTATGTCCTTCTTTGCGACACGCAGGACAGGGGAGATCGTGTCTCGTTTCACGGATGCCAATAGTATCATTGATGCGCTGGCTTCGACCATTCTTTCGATTTTCCTAGATGTGTCAACGGTTGTCATTATTTCTCTTGTTTTATTTTCACAAAATACCAATCTCTTTTTCATGACCTTATTGGCACTTCCTATCTACACAGTGATTATCTTTGCTTTTATGAAGCCGTTTGAAAAGATGAATCGGGATACCATGGAAGCCAATGCGGTTCTGTCTTCTTCTATCATTGAGGACATCAACGGTATTGAGACTATCAAGTCCTTGACTAGTGAAAGTTCACGTTATCAAAAGATTGACAAGGAATTTGTGGATTATCTGAAAAAATCCTTTACCTATAGTCGGGCAGAGAGTCAGCAAAAGGCTCTGAAAAAAGTTGCCCATCTCTTGCTCAATGTCGGCATTCTCTGGATGGGGGCTGTTCTAGTTATGGATGGCAAGATGAGTTTGGGGCAGTTGATTACCTATAATACCTTGCTTGTTTACTTTACCAATCCTTTGGAAAATATCATCAATCTGCAAACCAAGCTTCAGACAGCGCAGGTTGCCAATAACCGTCTAAATGAGGTTTATCTGGTAGCTTCGGAGTTTGAGGAGAAGAAAACGGTTGAGGATTTGAGCTTGATGAAGGGAGAGATGACTTTCAAGCAGGTTTACTATAAGTATGGCTATGGTCGAGATGTCTTGTCGGATATCAATTTGACCATTCCCCAAGGCTCTAAGGTGGCTTTTGTGGGGATTTCAGGGTCAGGTAAGACCACCTTGGCTAAGATGATGGTTAATTTTTACGACTCTAGTCAGGGAGAGATTAGTCTGGGTGGTGTCAATCTTAATCAGATTGATAAAAAAGCCCTGCGTCAGTACATCAACTATCTGCCTCAGCAGCCCTATGTCTTTAATGGAACGATTTTGGAGAATCTTCTTTTGGGAGCCAAGGAGGGGACGAATCAGGAAGATATTTTACGGGCGGTCGAATTGGCAGAGATTCGGGAAGATATCGAGCGGATGCCACTGAATTACCAGACAGAATTGACTTCAGATGGGGCAGGGATCTCAGGTGGTCAACGTCAGAGAATTGCTCTGGCGCGTGCTCTCTTGACAGATGCGCCGGTCTTGATTTTGGACGAGGCGACCAGCAGTCTGGATATCTTGACTGAGAAGCGAATTGTCGATAATCTTATGGCTTTAGACAAGACCTTGATTTTCATTGCTCACCGCTTGACCATTGCTGAGCGAACAGAGAAGGTTGTTGTTTTGGATCAAGGAAAGATTGTTGAAGAAGGAAAGCATGCTGATTTACTTGCACAGGGTGGCTTTTACGCCCATTTGGTCAATAGCTAGAAAGAGGAGAGGATGAAACCAGAATTTTTAGAAAGTGCGGAGTTTTATAATCGTCGTTACCATAATTTTTCCAGTCGGGTGATTGTCCCCATGTCCCTTCTGCTCGTGTTTTTGCTTGGTTTTGCAACTTTGGCAGAGAAGGAGATGAGTTTGTCTACTAGAGCTACTATCGAGCCTAGTCGTATCCTTGCAAATATCCAGTCAACTAGCAACAATCGCATTCTTGTCAATCATTTGGAAGAAAATAAGCTGGTTAAAAAGGGAGAACTGTTGGTTCAATATCAAGAAGGGGCAGAGGGTGTCCAAGCGGAGGCCTATGCTAGTCAGTTGGACATGCTTAAGGATCAAAAAAAGCAATTGGAGTATTTGCAAAAAAGTCTGCAAGAAGGGGAGAACCACTTTCCAGAGGAGGATAAATTTGGCTACCAAGCCACCTTTCGCGACTACATCAGTCAAGCAAGCAGTCTTAGGGCTAGTACATCGCAACAAAATGAGACCATCGCGTCCCAGAATGCAGCAGCTAGTCAAACCCAAGCTGAAATCGGCAACCTCATCAGCCAAACAGAGGCTAAAATTCGCGATTACCAGACAGCTAAGTCAGCTATTGAAACAGGTACTTCCTTGGCCAGTCAGAATCTAGCCTACTCTCTCTACCAGTCTTACAAGTCTCAGGGTGAGGAAAATCCGCAAACTAAGGCTCAGGCTGTTGCGCAGGTTGAAGCTCAGCTTTCTCAGTTAGAATCCAGTCTCGCTACTTACCGCGTCCAGTATGCAGGTTCAGGTACCCAGCAAGCCTATGTGTCAGGCTTAAGCAGTCAATTGGAATCCCTCAAATCACAACACTTGGCTAAGGTTGGTCAGGAATTGACCCTTCTAGATCAGAAAATCTTGGAGGTGGAGTCAGGTAAGAAAGTACAGGGAAGTCTTCTAGACAAGGGGAAAATTACGGCCAGTGAGGATGGGGTGCTTCACATTAATCCTGAGACCAGTGATTCTAGCATGGTAGCAGAAGGTGCCCTACTAGCCCAACTCTATCCGTCCTTGGAAAAAGAAGAGAAAGCCAAACTTACAGCTTATCTAAGTTCAAAGGATGTAGCAAGAGTCAAGATTGGGGACTCTGTTCGTTATACGACGACTCATGATACCAAGAATCAAATTTTCCTAGATTCGATTATTACAAGTATTGATGCGACAGCTACTAAGACTGAAAAAGGGAATTTCTTTAAAATCGAGGCGGAGACTGATCTAACTTCTGAGCAGGCAGAAAAACTTCGGTACGGGGTGGAAGGTCGTCTGCAGATGATTACAGGTAAGAAAAGTTACCTGCGCTATTATTTGGATCAATTTTTGAACAAAGAGTAATGTTCGTGTTTTTAGAGTTAAATGATTTTAAAACTGTGAGAAAGATGCTTCTTGCAGTTTTTTCTTTACGTTTTTTGAGATTATTGTTCTATTTATTCGGTTAAATTCTTGTAATTTTAGGTTTTTTATGGTAGAATGTGCTCAAGTAATACGAAAGGCGAACTTTAAAATGTCAAAACAATTGATCTATTCGGGAAAAGCTAAAGATATCTATACAACTGAGGATGAAAATCTTATTATTTCAACTTACAAGGACCAGGCGACTGCTTTCAATGGTGTTAAGAAGGAGCAGATTGCGGGCAAGGGAGTGTTGAATAATCAGATTTCATCTTTTATTTTTGAGAAATTAAATGCGGCTGGTGTGGAGACTCACTTTGTGGAGAAAATTTCAGACACGGAACAACTCAATAAAAAGGTGGAAATCATTCCTTTGGAAGTCGTGCTACGCAACTACACGGCTGGTTCCTTTTCAAAACGTTTTGGCGTAGACGAAGGAATCGCATTTGAGACTCCGATTGTTGAATTTTACTACAAAAATGATGATTTGGATGATCCATTCATCAATGATGAGCATGTGAAATTCCTACAGATTGCGGATGACCAGCAGATTGCCTACTTGAAGGAAGAAACCCGTCGTATCAATGAACTTTTGAAAGTCTGGTTTGCTGAGATTGGCCTCAAGTTGATTGACTTTAAGCTAGAGTTCGGTTTTGACAAGGATGGCAAGATTATCTTGGCAGACGAATTTTCACCGGATAACTGTCGCTTGTGGGATGCGGATGGCAACCACATGGATAAGGATGTTTTCCGTAGGGGACTAGGTGAATTAACCGATGTTTATGAAGTTGTTTGGGAGAAGCTGCAAGGTTTGAAATAATCTGTTTGCAACGGAAAACCTTCGTCTCTCAACTAAAAGGACTCAGGCTGAAAAGGTCCCCCAGACCTTTTCACTCCGTAGGGGATTAGGAGAGCTAACAGACGTTTACGAGATTGTCTGGGAAAAGTTGCAGGAATTGAAATAACAACCTCAAGGCTGTTTGGGAACATTGTAAGAGCTGAAATAAAGGAATAAGAATTGATGGATAAACGTATTTTTGTTGAAAAAAAGGCTGATTTTCAGGTCAAATCAGAGAGTTTGGTTAGAGAACTCCAGCATAACTTGGGACTTTCAAGCTTGAAAAGTATTCGTATTGTGCAAGTGTATGATGTCTTTAACTTGGCTAAGGACCTGTTTGCGCCTGCAGAGAAACACATCTTCTCTGAGCAGGTGACAGACCACGTCTTGGACGAAGCGACTGTGCAGGCGGATCTTGCTAACTATGCTTTCTTTGCTATTGAAAGCCTGCCAGGGCAGTTTGACCAGCGTGCGGCTTCTTCACAGGAAGCCTTGCTTTTACTAGGAAGTTCGAGTGATGTAACGGTTAATACAGCCCAACTTTACTTGGTGAATAAAGATATTGATGCGACTGAGTTGGAAGCGGTCAAGAACTACTTGCTCAATCCAGTTGATTCTCGTTTCAAGGACATCACGACAGGGATTGCCAAGCAGGAATTTTCAGAGTCAGACAAGACCATTCCTAAATTGACTTTCTTTGAAAGCTATACAGCAGAAGATTTTGCCCGCTACAAAGCCGAGCAAGGGATGGCAATGGAAGTGGATGATTTGCTCTTTATCCAAGACTACTTTAAGTCAATCGGGCGCGTGCCAACTGAGACTGAACTCAAGGTTTTGGACACTTACTGGTCTGACCACTGCCGTCACACCACTTTCGAGACTGAATTGAAACACATCGACTTTTCAGCTTCTAAATTCCAAAAACAATTGCAGTCAACCTATGAAAAATATATTGCCATGCGTGATGAGTTGGGGCGTTCTGAAAAACCACAAACCTTGATGGATATGGCGACTATTTTCGGTCGTTATGAGCGTGCTAATGGACGTTTGGACGATATGGAAGTGTCTGATGAAATAAACGCCTGCTCAGTAGAAATCGAAGTGGACGTTGATGGTATCAAGGAACCTTGGCTCCTCATGTTTAAAAATGAAACTCACAACCACCCAACTGAGATTGAACCATTTGGTGGGGCTGCTACCTGTATCGGTGGAGCCATTCGTGATCCATTGTCAGGTCGCTCATATGTCTACCAAGCCATGCGTATCTCGGGTGCTGGAGATATTACCACACCGATTTCAGAAACTCGTGCTGGTAAACTGCCACAACAGGTTATTTCTAAAACAGCGGCTCATGGTTATTCTTCATATGGTAACCAGATTGGGCTTGCAACGACCTACGTTCGTGAGTATTTCCACCCAGGCTTTGTGGCTAAACGCATGGAGCTAGGTGCTGTTGTCGGAGCGGCTCCTAAGGGCAATGTGGTCCGTGAAAAACCGGAAGCGGGAGATGTGATTATTCTCCTTGGAGGTAAGACAGGACGTGATGGTGTTGGTGGTGCGACAGGTTCTTCTAAGGTTCAAACAGTTGAATCTGTGGAGACTGCTGGTGCTGAGGTTCAAAAAGGGAATGCTATAGAAGAACGCAAGATTCAACGCCTTTTCCGTAATGGCAATGTCACTCGTCTTATCAAGAAATCTAACGACTTTGGTGCTGGTGGTGTCTGTGTAGCCATCGGTGAATTGGCAGACGGTCTTGAAATTGACCTCAACAAGGTGCCTCTTAAATACCAGGGCTTAAATGGTACCGAAATTGCCATCTCTGAATCACAAGAACGGATGGCTGTTGTGGTGCGTCCTGAGGATGTAGATGCCTTCGTTGCTGAATGTAACAAAGAAAATATTGATGCTGTTGTGGTTGCGACAGTGACTGAAAAACCAAATCTTGTCATGCACTGGAATGGTGAGACAATTGTGGACTTGGAACGTCGCTTCCTTGATACCAATGGTGTACGTGTGGTTGTCGATGCTAAGGTCGTTGACAAGGATGTCAAGCTTCCAGAAGAACGTACTACAAGCGTAGAAACACTGGAAGCAGATACCCTTACGGTTCTATCAGACCTCAACCACGCTAGTCAAAAAGGCTTGCAAACCATCTTTGATTGCTCTGTCGGACGTTCGACTGTCAACCACCCACTTGGTGGTCGCTACCAACTCACACCGACTGAGGCTTCTGTGCAGAAATTGCCTGTACAACACGGTGTGACTCATACTGCCTCAGTCATGGCTCAAGGTTTCAACCCATATGTAGCTGAATGGTCTCCATACCACGGTGCTGCTTATGCGGTTATCGAAGCAACTGCTCGTTTGGTGGCTGCTGGCGCAAACTGGTCTAAGGCTCGTTTCTCTTACCAAGAGTATTTCGAGCGCATGGATAAACAAGCTGAGCGTTTTGGTCAGCCAGTAGCAGCTCTTCTAGGCTCTATCGAAGCACAAATCCAACTTGGTTTGCCATCTATCGGTGGTAAGGACTCCATGTCTGGTACTTTTGAAGAATTGACCGTTCCGCCAACCTTGGTTGCCTTTGGGGTGACGACGGCAGATAGCCGTAATGTGCTTTCTCCTGAGTTCAAGGTTGCTGGTGAAAATATCTACTACATCCCAGGTCAAGCCCTCTCTACAGAGATTGATTTTGACTTGATTAAGTCTAATTTTGCTCAGTTTAAAGACATCCAAGCTGGTCACAAAGTGACATCTGCTTCAGCTGTCAAATATGGTGGTGTGGTTGAAAGTTTGGCTCTTGCTACTTTTGGGAATCATATTGGTGCAGAGGTAACCTTGCCTGAACTTGGAAGTTCTTTGACAGCTCAGCTAGGCGGATTTGTCTTCACATCTCCTGAAGAAATCGCTGGAGTAGAGAAGATTGGTCAAACGAAAGCCAACTTTACACTTCTTGTCAACGGTGTGAAGTTAGATGGACACAAACTTGACAATGCCTTCCAAGGAAAACTGGAAGAAGTTTACCCAACAGAGTTTGCCCAAGCCAAAGAACTGGCTGAAGTACCAGCTGTGGCATCAGATGTTGTGATTAATGCCAAAGAAAAGGTTGAAAAACCTGTGGTTTATATCCCAGTCTTTCCAGGAACCAACTCAGAATATGACTCAGCTAAGGCATTTGAAAAAGAAGGTGCAGAGATCAACTTGGTACCATTTGTGACCTTGAATGAAGAAGCTATTGTCAAGTCAGTTGAAACCATGGTTGACAATATCGGCAAGGCTAACATTCTCTTCTTTGCAGGTGGATTCTCAGCTGCGGACGAACCAGATGGATCAGCCAAGTTTATCGTCAACATTCTGCTCAATGAAAAAGTGCGTGCAGCGATTGATGGCTTTATCGCTCGTGGTGGCTTGATTATCGGTATCTGTAATGGATTCCAGGCTTTGGTCAAATCAGGTCTTCTTCCATACGGAAACTTTGAAGATGCCAGCAGTACGAGCCCAACCCTCTTCTATAATGATGCCAACCAACACGTGGCTAAGATGGTGGAAACCCGGATTGCCAATACCAACTCGCCATGGTTGACTGGGGTGCAAGTGGGCGATATCCACGCTATTCCTGTTTCGCACGGTGAAGGGAAGTTTGTCGTGACGGCTGAGGAATTCGCTGAACTCCGTGACAATGGACAAATCTTCAGCCAATATGTTGACTTTGATGGAAAACCAAGTATGGATTCTAAGTTCAATCCGAATGGTTCTGTCCATGCCATCGAAGGAATTACTAGCAAGAATGGTCAAATCATCGGTAAAATGGGACACTCAGAACGTTATGAAGACGGTCTCTTCCAAAACATCCCAGGAAATAAAGACCAGCACCTCTTTGCATCAGCTGTTAAATATTTTACTGGGAAATAAGACTAGAACTGACTATAACGATTGGTGTGTTTTGAGAAGTAAAATGAAAGTTTGTGAAGTATTTGAATAAATTAATTGATATACCTGATATTGAAAAAAAGATTCAATTGAAAAAATTATTATCTAGAGAGATGAGAGTAATGAAGGAGGACTTAAAGCCAAGAAAGTGTTTACTTTGTGATAAAGATACTACAAGTTTCTGCAATTCTCACACCATTCCACAGTTATCGTTAAAAAAAATTTCTGATTCTGGCATGTTAACACAAGCTGGTTATTTAATAGGGAGCGATCTGTTAGATAATGATAAGGGAGTAAGCAAATCGGGAACGATACAAATTATTTGTCGTAAATGTGATTCATTCTATTTTCAGGAATATGAAAATGAAATGAATCTTACGTCTTATCCTAGCGATAAAATGTTGTCACAAATTGCATTGAAAAATTTCCTTTTAGAATTAGTTAGAAGGAGGGAGGAAAAATATCATTTTGAAAAAATAATGTCTGATAAGACGATTAAGAAAGCTTTATACTTAAGAATACCTGAGATTTCTAATAAAACATTAGAGAATACATCTCAAAAAATAAAAGATCTTCATAATTCTTTTGATTATGATATTGAAGATTTTCAAAATGAAATTTTACTCCATAAAACTGCTATTGAAGACAATCTTAAAGGAGCATATCAAATTATTTTTCATGAGGTGCTCCCCTATAAGACACCGATAGCGTTTCAAGGCTCATTAACGTTGATTAGAGATATGTATGGATATCCAGTGAATGATACGAGTAACCATTCAAAAAATAATCGTATTCAGAAGTTGCATCTAGCTATCTTACCGTTAAAAGAAAAGACGATGGTGCTAGCTTTTTATCATAAAAGGGATAGGAAATATAAATCTCTAAAAAGTCAGTTTAATAGTAGCGATCGATTGAAGAAACTGGATTTTCTTAATTATTTAATATTTGCTTACACTGAAAACTATTACTTTAGCCCGACAATTAAAGAAAAAATTAGAACTAATGAGAAGCTTGTGCTATTGAGTCAAGAACTGTTTGGTAAACCTAATTTGGGTCAGTGTGTAGGAGTTGATAGTTATAAGAGAGTCGAGCCAGATGAAATTCCTAATTTTCTTTTAGAAGAGTGGGCTATAATGTAAAAATAAAAGGTATAAAAAATGACATACGAAGTAAAATCTCTTAATGAAGAATGTGGTGTTTTTGGTATCTGGGGACATCCAGATGCTGCTAAATTGACCTATTTTGGACTCCATAGTCTTCAGCACCGTGGTCAGGAGGGGGCAGGAATCCTCTCCAATGACCAAGGGAAATTGAAGCGCCATCGTGATATGGGGCTTTTATCAGAAGTCTTCAAAAATCCTGCTAATTTGGATAAATTGACAGGAAGTGGAGCAATTGGGCATGTGCGTTATGCGACTGCTGGCGAAGCTTCTGTAGATAATATCCAGCCCTTCCTCTTCCGTTTTCACGATATGCAGTTTGGGTTGGCTCATAATGGGAATCTGACCAATGCAGCTTCTCTCAAGAAAGAACTGGAACAAAGAGGAGCGATTTTCAGCGCGACTTCGGACTCGGAGATCTTAGCTCATCTCATTCGTCGCAGTCACAATCCGAACTTGATGGGCAAAATCAAGGAAGCGCTCAGCCTTGTTAAAGGTGGCTTTGCTTATATCTTGCTGTTTGAAGATAAGTTGATTGCCGCTCTTGACCCAAATGGTTTCCGTCCCCTTTCGATCGGGAAAATGGCTAACGGAGCAGTCGTAGTGTCATCTGAAACCTGTGCTTTTGAAGTCATTGGTGCAGAATGGATTCGCGATTTAAAGCCAGGTGAGATTGTGATCATTGATGACAAGGGAATCCAGTATGATAGCTATACAGATGATACCCAGTTAGCAATCTGTTCTATGGAGTATATCTATTTTGCTCGCCCTGATTCTAACATTCATGGTGTCAATGTCCATACGGCACGTAAACGTATGGGTGCCCAATTGGCGCGTGAATTCAAGCATGAGGCGGATATCGTGGTCGGTGTGCCCAATTCTTCCCTCAGCGCGGCTATGGGATTTGCGGAAGAGTCTGGTTTGCCAAATGAAATGGGCCTCATCAAGAACCAATACACCCAACGTACCTTTATCCAACCGACTCAAGAATTGCGGGAGCAAGGGGTACGGATGAAACTGTCTGCAGTTTCTGGTGTTGTCAAAGGCAAGCGTGTTGTTATGATTGATGATTCTATTGTACGTGGAACAACCTCTCGTCGTATCGTTCAGCTCTTGAAAGAAGCTGGTGCGACTGAGGTTCACGTTGCTATTGGTAGTCCAGCGCTAGCTTATCCATGCTTCTACGGAATTGATATCCAGACCCGTCAGGAGCTGATTGCGGCTAATCATACGGTCGAAGAAACTCGCCAAATCATTGGTGCGGACAGTCTGACTTATCTTTCTGTTGACGGGTTGATTGATTCAATTGGTATTGAAACAGATGCGCCAAATGGTGGTCTATGTGTCGCTTACTTTGACGGTGACTACCCAACACCTCTCTACGACTATGAGGAAGACTATCGTCGAAGTTTGGAAGAAAAGACCAGTTTTTATAAATAGACAATAGATCCTCCATTAAAGAAAAGGAATATAAAAATGACAAATAAAAATGCGTACGCTCAATCTGGTGTAGATGTTGAAGCGGGTTATGAAGTTGTTGAACGGATTAAAAAGCACGTGGCTCGTACGGATCGTGCAGGTGTCATGGGAGCTCTGGGTGGCTTTGGTGGTATGTTTGACCTTTCAAAGACTGGGGTTAAAGAACCCGTCTTGATTTCAGGAACTGATGGTGTCGGAACCAAGCTCATGCTGGCTATCAAGTACGACAAGCACGATACCATCGGTCAGGACTGTGTTGCCATGTGTGTCAATGATATCATCGCTGCAGGTGCGGAGCCCCTCTATTTCCTTGACTATGTAGCGACAGGCAAGAATGAACCAGCTAAGCTAGAGCAAGTCGTTGCTGGTGTGGCAGAAGGTTGTGTGCAGGCTGGAGCTGCCCTCATTGGTGGGGAAACGGCTGAAATGCCGGGCATGTACGGCGAAGATGACTATGACTTGGCTGGCTTTGCGGTCGGTGTGGCTGAAAAATCTCAAATCATTGACGGTTCAAAAGTGGCAGAGGGAGATGTTCTTCTTGGACTTGCTTCAAGTGGGATTCATTCCAATGGTTACTCTCTCGTCCGTCGTGTCTTTGCGGATTACACAGGTGAGGAAGTCCTGCCAGAATTGGAAGGTAAGAAACTTAAGGAAGTTCTTCTTGAGCCAACTCGTATCTATGTCAAGGCTGTTTTACCACTCATCAAGGAAGCGTTGGTCAACGGCATTGCCCACATCACAGGCGGTGGCTTTATTGAGAATGTCCCTCGCATGTTTGCAGCTGACTTGGCTGCTGAGATTGAGGAAGACAAGGTTCCAGTTTTACCAATTTTTAAAGCCCTTGAAAAATACGGTCAGATCAAGCATGAGGAAATGTTTGAAATCTTCAATATGGGTGTGGGACTTATGCTAGCAGTTAGCCCTGAAAATGTAAGTCGTGTCAAGGAATTGTTGGATGAACCAGTCTATGAAATTGGTCGCATCGTCAAGAAAGAAAACGAAAGTGTCATCATCAAATGAAAAAAATAGCGGTTTTTGCCTCTGGTAATGGCTCAAATTTTCAGGTGATAACGGAACAATTTCCGGTAGAGTTTGTCTTTTCAGACCATCGTGACGCCTATGTGCTCGAACGTGCAGACAAGCTCGGCGTTCTATCCTATGCTTTTGAATTCAAGGAGTTTGAGAGCAAGGCAGACTACGAAGCAGCCCTTGTCGAACTCTTGGAAGAACACCAGATTGACTTGGTTTGTCTAGCTGGCTATATGAAAATCGTTGGGCCAACCTTATTGGCAGCCTATGAAGGCCGAATCATCAACATTCATCCAGCCTACCTGCCAGAATTTCCAGGAGCTCATGGGATTGAGGATGCTTGGAATGCTGGCGTTGCTGAGAGCGGCGTGACCATTCACTGGGTAGATTCTGGTGTGGACACTGGTAAGATCATCAAACAAGTCCGTGTGCCACGGTTAGCTGATGATACGATTGAAAGTTTTGAAACTCGGATTCATGAGGCAGAGTACAAGTTGTATCCAGAGGTTATTAGAGAATTGTTGGACAAGTAAATGAAAAAATGGTTGGAAACACTTGCCTTGATTACCTTGGTAATCATTCTACGTTTACTGGTAAATTTTTTCTTCCCAGAGATTCCCTATTGGGGGAGATTTTTACTGACAGTAATTTTGGGAGTCTTGGTAATCGTCTTCCTATACTTTATGAATCGAAAAATTCGTAGGTAGAGAGTTTGAAAATGAAAGGAAAAAACATGACTAAACGCGCCTTAATCAGCGTCTCAGATAAAGCGGGCATTGTTGAATTTGCCCATGAACTCAAAAAAATTGGTTGGGACATCATCTCGACAGGTGGTACCAAGGTTGTCCTTGATACTGCTGGGATAGAAACCATTGCCATTGATGATGTGACTGGTTTTCCAGAGATGATGGACGGTCGTGTCAAGACCCTTCATCCAAATATCCACGGTGGACTCCTTGCTCGTCGCGACTTAGATAGCCATTTAGAAGCGGCTAAGGACAATCAGATTGAGCTTATCGATCTTGTTGTAGTTAACCTTTACCCATTTAAGGAAACCATCCTCAAACCAGATGTGACTTATGCTGATGCTGTGGAGAATATCGATATTGGTGGGCCATCTATGCTTCGTTCAGCAGCGAAGAATCATACCAGCGTAACAGTTGTTGTAGATCCGGAGGATTATGCTGTGATTCTTGACGAATTGTCAGCAAACGGTGAAACAACTTACGAAACTCGACAACGTTTGGCAGCCAAGGTTTTCCGTCACACAGCGGCTTATGACGCCTTGATTGCAGAGTATTTCACAGCTCAAGTCGGAGAAAGCAAACCTGAAAAGCTCACTTTGACCTATGACCTCAAACAAGCTATGCGTTACGGTGAGAACCCTCAACAGGATGCAGATTTCTACCAAAAAGCCTTGCCGACTGACTACTCGATTGCATCTGCTAAACAGCTCAACGGGAAAGAATTATCATTCAATAATATCCGTGATGCTGACGCTGCCATTCGTATTATCCGTGACTTCAAAGACCGTCCAACCGTTGTGGCTCTCAAACACATGAACCCATGTGGAATCGGTCAGGCTGATGACATCGAGACTGCTTGGGACTACGCTTATGAGTCTGATCCAGTGTCTATTTTTGGTGGGATTGTCGTTCTCAACCGTGAGGTGGATGCTGCGACAGCTGAGAAGATGCATGGTGTATTCCTTGAAATCATCATCGCACCAAGCTATACGGATGAGGCGCTAGCTATTTTGACCAATAAAAAGAAAAACTTGCGTATCCTTGCCTTGCCATTTGATGCTCAAGAGGCTAGCGAAGTGGAAGCAGAATACACAGGTGTAGTTGGTGGACTTCTGGTGCAAAACCAAGATGTGGTCAAGGAAAGCCCAGCCGATTGGCGAGTGGTGACCAAACGCCAACCAACTGAGACAGAAGCGACAGCTCTTGAGTTTGCTTGGAAAGCTATTAAATACGTCAAATCAAACGGAATTATCGTGACCAACGACCACATGACACTTGGAGTTGGCCCAGGTCAAACCAACCGTGTGGCTTCAGTCCGTATTGCCATTGACCAAGCTAAAGACCGTCTTGATGGCGCTGTGCTTGCTTCTGATGCATTCTTCCCATTTGCGGATAATGTGGAAGAAATCGCCAAAGCAGGTATCAAGGCTATCATCCAGCCAGGTGGGTCCGTCCGTGACCAAGAATCTATCGAAGCTGCGGATAAATACGGCTTGACCATGGTCTTCACAGGAGTGAGACATTTTAGACATTAAGAAGGTTAAAGGGAAGAAAAAAGTTTCTTTCCTTTTTTTTGAAATTAAGTAATAGATTAATAAAAAATTATGAGAAACGAAACTTGTTGGTAAGTTAGAAAAACATCATAATTTTAGAATAAAGGTGATAAATAAAGTTATGATAAATCGTGTTAGAAGTAGATATTTTTGATATAATGAATGTTAGAAGGGCGAAATTAAGGAGGGGATTAATTTGGAAATTAAAAAAAATTATTTAATAAATAGATTTTTTTCCAGAAATACTATAAAAAACCTCGTACAAAATAAAAAAGATCCAATTTTTGAGTGTGTATCGCAACATCATAAATTAGGTAATAATTTGTCTATAATTCAAAATACTTATATGAAACTCTCTCAATCGTATAGAAATGAATATTTTTATAAAAATACGTTGTTAAATAAATTATTATTAGGGGTACATAGTATAAATACTACTACTGCTTTGACTGAAATACCTGTTGGAAATGCAAAACCAGATTTTATTTTAATAAATGGAAAAGCTGTGGTATATGAAATCAAAACTGAATTTGATAATTTTGACAGATTAGAAAATCAAATCACAGAATACTATAGAGCATTTAATCATGTTGCAATTGTTACTCATGAAAAAAATGTAAATTTAGCTTTGGAGAAGATTAAGTTGTTAAAAAAACCTGTAGGTCTTTATGTGCTCCAAAGAAACAGCAAAATTAAAACAATAATTAAACCAGAGAAGTACAATACTGATTTAGATAGGGAAATAATTTTTAAAATACTTCGTAAGGGGGAATATGAAAACATTATTGAGAAACATTTTAATTCGTTACCAGATGTGTCTCAATTTGAGTATTATGACGTTTGTAAATTATTAACCAAAAAGATTCCATTGGAACAGTTTTATTCGGATTTTCTTATGGAATTGAAGAAGAGGAGTTCAATAGATAAAGATTTATTTGCAGATGTTCCTTATGAGCTTAAATTTTTGGTGTATTTCATGAATTTTAAACCTAAGGATTTTAAGGCATTAAAGCAGTTTTTAAATGAATAAAGGAGTATTTATATGTATTTTCCGTATTTGAGAGGAAGACAGTATGAGTTGATTGCTCTTAGAGAATTGTTAGAAAATAATAAATTAGGTAGCGCTGTAATTCCAATTATTGAACCGGTAAGATTATCTCCTACACTGGTAAGTACTTTGGAGGGTTTTAAAGATAAGAGGCAGAAATGTTCTATTGTAATGAATCCAGGTGTAGGATCTTTTTTGGAGGAATATAGCGATTTTTCTAAAAGTAATCTTGCTACTCGATTGGATAGTTTGATTGATGAAAGTGAGAATTTTTATTATGTTTCGTTGATGAGTAAGGATTATAGTTTAGAAGAAAATTTTAAGTCTATTGCAGATATTGGCAAACAAATAACAGTATGTAAGAAGCCCGATGATTTACAAGGATATAATAAAAATTATAGGAAACAAGAGACGGCGTATAATTTTATTTCAGAAATAGGAAGACTAAAAAGAGAAGTTCAGGGAAATAAAGTCAAGATTAGTGACAATTTTGTTAAATTAGCAAGAAATACAGATTATTCAGACAAAGATGATGAATTCTTCTCAGATGATCATAAATATTTTATAGAAGATGAATATAAGGGATTTTCTGACTATTCCATTGTAGGAGAGGAGTATAGTGAATCAGGTTTTGCTCCTTATGCTGTTGCTATCCACATCGTTTATTTTGATTCTGATGAAAATCTAAGAATTCACCATTTTGTATCAGAAACAAACCAAGATCCAACAAACCCAGCTGGTAAGTTTAAGGAAGCACTTGAAAAATTAATTACATTTGTCAACGAGGGCCTAGTGGAAAGAACACTGGCGATAAATGAATTTGAAAAATTGTATAAAACGGGTTCTTATCCAGGTCTTGGCACAGTAAAGAAATTGTCCATTATGCATCATATTGAATTGGTTAGTAAGTATCTTGACCGAATCAGTGGAGACAGTGAATGAAAATTTGTAAAGATTGTTTTGCAGATGAGATTCTAAAAAACGAAGTTAATATAGCTGAAAGGCAAGCTAGCTGTGACATTTGTTCAAATAATAATGTTTGTGTTTATGATACACAGTGTGACGACTATTTAATTCCATTTTTGAGCTCTCTCGTTTCTATTTTTTCTCCAGTAGATAAAATAGAAAATTTCCCAGTTGGGCAAGAAACGCTTCTAAAAACAGAAATGGCTACAAATTGGAATATATTTACTACTAAAGAGGAGTTCAAGATTCACCAAATGCTTTCTGAGATTTGTAAAAATCTATTCGAAGAAAGTCCTGAATTGTTAACGCACCCTGTTGGAGTAAAGCAGATGTATGACCCAATTTATTTAAAAGATCATTCATTGTTCAGTAAGAGTTGGGAAGACTTTGTTGACGACATTAAATATAACAATCGTTTTCATTCAAATCAAATTAATAAATGCATTCTAAGAAAGTATTGTGAAGCTATTCAAAAGACTTATTCAGAAGGAGAACAGTTCTATAGGTGCAGGATTTCAAAAGACGGGAAACCATTTGAACCAGAAGGGATAGGGGCACCTCCTAAAGGTAAATCGGCCGATGGAAGAGCTAATCCAAAAGGGGTTGTAATGCTTTATTTAGGTGATTCAGAGACGACAACAATACATGAAACAAGAACAGGTTTATATGATCATGTATGTATTGGCACTTTTAAGTTGAAGTCTGCAATAACAGTCATTGATTTTAAAAAAATAATTGAAATTAGCCCTTTTCAAGATGGTATTATTGATGATCTTGCTGAATTAGCGATTAATAAAAAAATCTAAAAAAGATTGATTCTGAGATGGGGCGAGTAATGAGAAATTCTGATGATATTCTAGATTATATCCCTACTCAATATATAGCTGATTTTGTGAAATCTCTAACCAAACCAATTTCTGGAGAATTAATTTATCAAGGAATTGAATTCCGCAGCGTTATGAATCCCGAAGGATTCAATTTGGCTATATTTACGCCGGATTGTTTTGAGGTAATCGACATAAGGATGAAACGAATAAATCATATTTCTTATAGCTGGTAAGCTTAATACCTAATGAAGCTTTTCTACATACTTTTAGAGATATTCCGCACTCAATGCCGCCTTGTTTTATAATGAGGCGGTATTGAATGTTTAAAGGCTAAAAATGAAATAGGTTCAGTAAGTTTACTCGATGTTGTATTTTTTACTCGCAAATATAATTAGATTAAAACGAACGTTTGTGATATAATGTTATTAAATAATTCGCAAAAGAGGTTGAGAAATGAAACTGCTTATTGTCGGTTCGGGTGGTCGTGAACATGCGATTGCTAAGAAGTTGCTTGAGTCAAAAGAGGTAGAAAAGGTTTTTGTTGCTCCTGGGAATGATGGGATGACTCTGGATGGTTTGGAATTGGTAAATATCTCTATTTCCGAACATTCTAAATTGATTGACTTCGCAAAGGCTAACGATATTGCTTGGACCTTTATCGGGCCAGATGATGCCCTTGCGGCTGGTATCGTGGATGATTTCCATGCAGCTGGTCTCAAAGCCTTTGGTCCGACAAGATTGGCAGCTGAGCTGGAGTGGTCCAAGGATTTTGCTAAGGAAATCATGGTCAAATACGGTGTTCCGACAGCAGCCTATGGGACTTTTTCAGATTTCGAGGAAGCTAAGGCCTATATCGAAAAGCAGGGTGCGCCTATCGTAGTCAAGGCGGATGGATTGGCGCTTGGGAAGGGTGTCGTCGTTGCTGAGACAGTCGAGCAAGCAGTCGAAGCAGCTCACGAGATGCTTTTGGACAATAAATTTGGTGACTCAGGTGCGCGTGTGGTTATTGAGGAATTCCTTGAAGGAGAGGAATTTTCACTCTTTGCCTTTGTCAATGGTGATAAGTTCTACATCATGCCAACAGCTCAGGACCACAAACGTGCCTACGATGGCGACAAAGGGCCTAACACGGGTGGTATGGGCGCCTATGCGCCAGTTCCACACTTGCCACAGAGCGTGGTTGACACAGCAGTGGAGACTATTGTCAAGCCAGTCCTAGAGGGCATGATCCAAGAAGGGCGTCCATATCTGGGAGTTCTTTACGCAGGGCTTATCTTGACAGCTGATGGACCTAAGGTTATCGAGTTTAACGCTCGTTTCGGAGATCCAGAAACGCAAATTATCTTGCCTCGTCTGACATCTGACTTTGCACAAAATATTACGGATATTCTGGATGGCAAGGAGCCAACCATCACCTGGACAGACAAGGGTGTGACTCTGGGTGTGGTTGTCGCATCCAAGGGCTACCCGCTAGATTATGCAAAGGGTGTCGAGTTGCCAGCTAAAACCGATGGCGACACCATCACCTACTATGCAGGGGCTAAGTTTGCGGAAAATAGCAGAGCACTGCTATCAAACGGTGGACGTGTCTATATGCTCGTCACTACAGCAGCCACCGTCAAAGAAGCCCAAAACACCATCTACGGGGAACTCAACAAACAAAACACAGAAGGCCTCTTTTACCGAACAGATATTGGAAGCAAGGCTATTCGATAAAGATATAAGAAAAAGCGACGAAGTCGCCAAGTACGATAATGGTCGCCGTGGTGAAAAGACCAGAACAGTGAATGTTCTGGTCGGGGGAAACTTTGAGACCTTAGGCTCCAAGTTTAGGAATGAAACCGAAGGTTTGCTTCCGTCCCCACCACCTAAGACCATTATCAAAAAAGAAGAAAAGGAAAAATTATGACCAAACCAATTATTTCCATCATCATGGGCTCAAAATCCGACTGGGCAACCATGCAAAAAACCGCCGAAGTCCTAGACCGCTTCAGCGTTGCTTACGAAAAGAAGGTTGTATCTGCCCACCGCACACCAGACCTCATGTTCAAGCATGCAGAAGAAGCCCGTAGCCGTGGTATTAAGATCATCATCGCAGGTGCTGGAGGCGCAGCCCACTTGCCAGGAATGGTAGCTGCTAAAACAACCCTTCCAGTCATTGGTGTGCCAGTCAAATCTCGTGCTCTTAGTGGAGTGGATTCACTCTATTCCATCGTTCAGATGCCAGGTGGAGTACCAGTCGCAACCATGGCTATCGGTGAAGCAGGTGCGACCAACGCTGCCCTCTTCGCTCTCCGTCTCCTCTCAGTAGAGGATCAGTCTATCGCGACAGCATTGGCAGATTTTGCAGAAGAGCAAGGAAAAATCGCAGAGGAGTCTACAAATGAGCTCATCTAAAACAATAGGAATTATAGGTGGCGGTCAGCTGGGTCAGATGATGGCGATCTCAGCTATCTACATGGGTCATAAGGTTATCGCGTTGGATCCTGCGGCTGATTGCCCAGCCTCTCGCGTAGCGGAAATCATTGTGGCGCCTTATAATGACGTGGATGCTCTGCGTCAGTTGGCTGAGCGTTGCGATGTCCTCACCTATGAGTTTGAAAATGTCGATGCTGACGGTTTGGATGCGGTTATCAAAGAAGGTCAGCTTCCTCAAGGGACAGACCTGCTCCGCATTTCCCAAAATCGCATTTTTGAAAAGGACTTTCTCGCAAACAAGGCTCAAGTCACTGTGGCACCTTACAAGGTTGTGACTTCAAGCCAAGATTTGGCCGAGGTTGACCTGTCCAAGAACTATGTCCTTAAGACTGCGACTGGTGGCTATGACGGACATGGTCAAAAGGTCATTCGTTCAGCAGAAGATTTGGAAGAGGCCTATGAACTAGCAGATTCAGCTGACTGTGTCTTGGAAGAATTTGTCAATTTTGACCTTGAAATTTCTGTCATCGTGTCTGGTAATGGCAAGGACGTGACGGCTTTCCCAGTTCAGGAAAATATTCACCGAAACAACATCCTTTCAAAAACCATTGTACCTGCTCGCATTCCAGCAAGCCTAGCAGAAAAAGCTAAAGCTATGGCAGTGCGAATTGCAGAACAGCTCAAGCTATCTGGAACTCTCTGTGTGGAAATGTTTGCGACTGCTGATGACATCATTGTCAATGAAATTGCGCCACGTCCACACAATTCTGGCCACTATTCTATTGAAGCCTGCGACTTCTCTCAGTTTGATACCCATATTTTAGGTGTTCTGGGAGCACCATTGCCAGCTATCCAACTACATGCCCCAGCTGTCATGCTTAATGTCCTCGGCCAGCATGTCGAGGCTGCTGAAAAATATGTCACAGAAAATCCAAGCGCCCACCTCCACATGTATGGTAAAATAGAAGCGAAGCACAACCGCAAAATGGGGCATGTGACTTTGTTTAGTGATGTGCCGGATAAGGTTGAGGAGTTTGGGGAGTAAGACAGGCCCCCAGTTATAAGGTCCGTTGTCTTACCCCTGTAAGGTTGACTAGGCTTGTCGTAGGTGAAAAATCGACAAGAGAAGACAGGTAATTATTGGTAAAAAGGAATGATTGATAATGATTAGAGATCAAGAAGAACTATTAAACTCGGTGTACGACAAACAAATTCGAGATTATTTTAAAGAGGCATTAGATTGCTATAACACAAAAGCATATAAGGCATGTGTTATTCTATCTGTTATTGCTGGCATGGACGATTTGTTTAAAAAAATTGATATGTTATCTACCGAATTTAATGAGAGTCAAAGAAGCCAATTTGATAGAATTAGAATTCAACGGAATAATTCTAAACCATTTGAAAGAGATTTGATAAATTTCTGTAATGAAGATGGTTTTGGAATTTTATCCAGATATGAAATTAAGGAGTTGGAATATTGTTTTGATTTAAGAAATAGTTTCGCGCATCCTTCTGAGGAGGAATGCACGGCAGAAAAAGCAAGATATGTATTTTCAGTAATGATTGATTTAGTTTCTTCAAAGAAAATGTTGGGAGGTTATATTTACATAGAGTCTCTGATAAATCAAATCGGTAGACAGTTTTATTATCCTGTGCTTGATGCTTCATCTGTTATAGATGTTACTTCAAATGCTTTAAAATTTGTTGATAATAAAAAGTATGTTATATTATTAAAAAAAATATTGGATAAGTTGAGAGATAGAGAAACTACAAATTATGAGTATTTTATATCTACCTTAATAGACAATATAGATGATATTGAGGAATTGAATCAAACCATTGAACCTGCGTTAACGGAGGGATTTATACGATATTCATCTTTTAAGATAATTTATAGGCTTCATCCAGATGTTTTCCAGAAATTTGATAGTATCAACAGTCAAAAAATATTAAGAATCTTACTTAAACCGAGCGCTCCTAAACAGTTGTTGTGTGATATTTTTCAAGAATTTGTAAAAGTTCACAAAAACTTGTCAGAACAAATTATACAAGATATTTGTGAAAATTTAATAAAGGAAGACAATGATTCATATGGCAAATTCTACGAACTAGATAAAGAAATGAAAAGATTCTTACGAATACTTTATGAACATTTATCTAAAGAGAGTGCTATCCAAAAAATAGAGAATATAGTTGATACATTCAAAGATAAAAAGATTAAGTCTATCAATCTTATAATCTCATTACTATTTGATCTTAAAGAAAATGTTTTAGTGAAAAAACTTTTAGATATTTTGAAAGAAAAAATTATTTCACAAACATATAGTAAAAGTAATCCAGCAATTGAAGAATTTTGTGAGTTAATGCCTAAGGATTTTGATTGTATGGAAAGTATCGATATTTTAGATTTTTTCTTTTTTATTATTGAAGCTTCTGAAAGAGGTTCTACAAGCGCTCATCCAATTGTTGACAACTTTACTGAGAATGCTTTTTTCCAGTATGTTGAAAAATCTATAATCGATATGAATGATGATTACTTTAGCGAAAGTTTTTATAAAAAACATGATAGGTTTATAATCTACAACTGGAGAAAAATAGCTGAGAAAGCTAAAGATTCAAATATCGCAAATAAGTATAATGAGTATTGGAAAAAAAGAATGCAGTATCAAACTGACGAATTTCAGTTTTTATAGAATAAAATAAACAAACAGAAAGGAACAAGGGCACCGTATCCTCTAAACTGAATACGGGCTACGGACTTTCCAATTGTAAACAAAGAAAGGGAATGGGTATCTAGTTTGCAGAACTGAATCTGGGCGGAAAGCTCGGAATTTAGATAAACCTCCTAGGACGGAAGCGTCCGTTGTTGGTTTCCTAAAATTCAGTCGCTTTCTAGTCGCCATTGGTATCTTAAACATGATCGACCGTTACTCTCGCCCTGAGATGGCGAACATTTGGAGTGAAGAAAATAAATACCGTGCTTGGCTTGAAGTGGAAATCTTGGCTGACGAGGCATGGGCTGAGTTGGGGGAAATCCCTAAGGAAGATGTGGCTTTGATTCGCGAGAAGGCGGACTTTGACATCGACCGTATTTTGGAGATTGAGCAAGAGACTCGCCACGATGTGGTGGCTTTCACACGTGCGGTTTCTGAAACGCTTGGCGAAGAGCGTAAGTGGGTTCACTATGGCTTGACTTCTACTGACGTGGTGGATACGGCCTACGGTTACCTCTACAAGCAGGCTAACGACATCATCCGTCGTGACCTTGAAAACTTCACCAACATCATCGCTGACAAGGCTAAGGAGCACAAGTTCACCATCATGATGGGGCGTACCCATGGGGTGCACGCTGAGCCGACAACTTTTGGTCTTAAATTGGCGACTTGGTACAGCGAAATGAAGCGCAATATCGAGCGTTTCGAGCATGCGGCTGCTGGTGTGGAAGCTGGTAAGATTTCTGGTGCGGTTGGAAACTTTGCCAACATCCCACCATTCGTAGAGCAATACGTCTGCGACAAATTGGGTATCCGCGTTCAAGAAATCTCTACACAGGTGCTTCCTCGTGACCTTCACGCTGAGTACTTTGCAGTTCTTGCTAGCATTGCGACTTCAATCGAACGCATGGCGACTGAGATTCGTGGTCTACAAAAATCAGAACAACGCGAAGTGGAAGAATTCTTTGCTAAGGGGCAAAAAGGGTCTTCAGCAATGCCTCACAAACGCAATCCTATCGGTTCTGAAAACATGACAGGTCTTGCGCGTGTTATTCGTGGGCATATGATTACTGCTTATGAAAATGTCGCACTTTGGCACGAACGTGATATCTCTCACTCATCAGCTGAGCGCATCATCACACCAGATACGACCATTTTGATTGACTACATGCTCAACCGTTTTGGGAATATCGTCAAGAACTTGACGGTCTTCCCAGAAAACATGATCCGCAACATGAACTCGACTTTTGGTCTTATCTTTAGCCAACGTGCCATGTTGACCTTGATTGAAAAAGGTATGACCCGTGAGCAAGCCTATGATTTGGTGCAACCAAAAACAGCTTACTCTTGGGACAACCAAGTAGATTTTAAACCACTTCTTGAAGCAGATCCAGAGGTGACATCACGCCTTACACAAGAAGAAATCGATGAGATCTTTAACCCAGTTTATTACACTAAACGAGTGGATGATATCTTTGAACGTCTTGGATTAGGAGAGTAAAGGTAATGAACGTGGACAATGTACTAGCTTGGTTGAGTAATGTAATTAGAACCACACCAGATGGTATAATTCAATCATTAATTGTAAGTATTGTTATGCTAGTTCTTAGAAAAACATTACCTAAACTACCACGGATAGGTTCAAGATTTTCTGGGTGGATTAATAAATTATCACACTTTTTTAACAACAACTCATTAGAAATTTCTGAGAATACAAAAATAATTCCAACTCCTGCATATATTCCAGGAGAGGATTTTCAACTTAAAAGAAAGAAAACTAAGCCTACTCAATATAACAAAAATATGAGCGATTCTGATTTTTGGGGGATGATTATCTTATATTTAGTACTTATTAGTGGTATTGTTTATATGTTTATTAAGTATATAAATGAAATTTCGCTTGTTTTAAAATGGTATGGTTCAATTCCTCTGCTGACTTCAATTATAATTTTGTTTCTTATTGCAATTAGTTGGCGTATTCAAAAATCTACATTAATTTATCTTTTCTATTCAATCCCTATATCTATACTTACTATTTATTATGGAATTAATCTATTAACAATTTCTGAAGGAATGTCAGCAACCGTAACTGATAGCAGGTTTATTAGCAGTATTTATATAATATTTGGTTTATTGATTGCAGTTGCACAGCAATTTATAGCATATTTTATGATATTTAGAAACTTATTGATTCATTTTGCAAGAAAAAGAAAAGTACCTGAGTTTATAAAAAGGACTATATATAATACATCATTTTTAGAGTCGCAAGTTTTATTAATTATAATGATTATTGTTTTTTCAGTACTATCTTATTTGATGACTTCGGGTATATTGATTTCGTGGATTCAAAATTATTCAAAATAAGATGATAGGAGTTTAATAATTTAAAAAATCATCTTTAGCCAACGTGCTATGTTGACCTTGATTGAAAAAGGCATGACCCGCGAGCAAGCCTATGATTTGGTGCAACCAAAAACAGCCTACTCTTGGGACAATCAAGTAGATTTTAAACCACTTCTAGAAGCAGATCCAGAAGTGACCTCACGCCTGACTCAAGAAGAAATCGATGAAATCTTCAACCCTCTTTATTACACTAAGCGAGTGGACGATATCTTTGAACGTCTAGGACTGGGTGATTAATTAAACAATAAACAGCGAGCCTCAATCTCGCTGTTTATTGTTTATCGAAAAGACTTAGTCTTCTTTTCTTTTAGTGAGTCCATAGGCTGTTAGTGTGGCCATGAGTCCTGCGACTACTAGTCCTGCAGAATCGTGACTTCCTGTTTCAGGAAGTTTTTTCTCTGTTGCCACAGGAGCTGGACCTTGAGGAAGAGCTTTGTTTTCCTCAGCAGGAGCAGTTGCTGGAGCTGGTTGGCTTGGGATTTCTAGTTTTGGTTTTTCTTCAGCAATAGCGGCTTGTCCGTTTTCATCTCCTACATGTGTTACCATAGTTCCGACTTCGACTATTTGTGTAACAGCTTCCTGCGCTACGACACTATTTACAAGTGTTTTCACTTCCTTGCCATCGGCAGAAGTGCTCACAGAGTAGAAGTTTGTACGGCGACCGTTGACACCTTTAGTAATGACTTGTGTTTTTCCTTTGAGTAAGAGTGGATTTTCACGAGTCACTGTGGTAAATGGAATTTCTTCTTCATGGATATCCAGTCTAGGTTTTGTTTCTGCAACTGGAGCAAGATCATGTTCATCACCTACATGTGTTACCATAGTTCCGACTTCGATTATTTGAGTAACGGCTTCCTGTGCTACGACACTATTTACAAGTGTTTTCACTTCCTTACCATCGGCAGAAGTGCTCACAGAGTAGAAGTTTTTACGACGACCGTTGACACCTTTAGTAATGACTTGTGTTTTTCCTTTGAGTAAGAGTGGGTTTTCACGAGTCACTGTGGTAAATGGAATTTCTTCCTCTTGAACATCTAGTCTAGGTTTTACCTCAGTAGTTGGTGCAAGACCACTTTCATCACCCTTGTGAGTTACAGGAGCGCCGACTTCAACCACTTGGTTTACAACTTCTTTGGTTACCTGGCTTTCAAGGACTGTTTCTGTTGTTTTTCCATTTTCAGTGAGTACAGAGATGTAATGAGTTCGTTCACCTTTGACTCCTGCTGTAATAATATTTTCCTGACCAGCTGGGAGGTTAGGATTTTCTTTCTTGATAACTTCAAATGGAATTTCTTCAGTTCTTGTGATGAGTTCTGGACTGGTTTCAACATTGGCAGCCACTTCATTTTCATCCAGGCTTCCTGAATGGGTTGCAGCTGGTTTGAGGCCTTGAAGAGCAGCCTTGAGCTTACCTACTAGTGCGTCTAGTTCAGCTTGTTTGCTACGGTTGAGGTTGTAATTTAGAGCTGTTTTAGCTGCGTCAAGGGCCTCAAGACTTTCTTTACTATATCCTTCTAAGTTTGTAGGAATTTTAGCTAATTCTTCGCGGAGAGCATTATAATTAGCACGGAAGTAGTCTTTGTTGTGGTCTGCAAAGGCGGTCATAAGTTCAAAGATTTCCTCTTCCTTGTACTCAGCGCTTGGTCTATCTGCCCAGATAGCAAGCATACTTCCGACTGTTGGAAGGTCTACTTCAGGATATTTGGTCGAAGCTAGTTGATTGAATGGTGTTTTTCCAGTATTCTCAATAGCTTTTTTGAGGAAACCACCACCATCTTCTGGTTTTTGACCGAGAATGTAGTACCAGTCACCGTTGGTATTCAAGAATTTATAACCCTTGCTTGCTAGGTATTGAGGTGATGCAAGGTTGTAGCCCCACCATCCTTTAGACCAGTAAGAGATGATGACATCCTTGTCAAACTCAACATCATCCTTATCCTCGTAGTAAAAACCATCGTTGAAGGCCATCGGTTGAAGGCCTCTTTCTTTAGCCATAGCAGCAAGAGTGTTGGCATATTCAGCAAACTTGCCATAGAGTCCATACCATTTGAGGTAGTACCAGCCTTGAGCGTTGGTAGCATCATTAGCGTATTCGTCTGTACCGTAGTTAAAGATCTTAGTTTTGCCTGCAAAGAAGTCCATGTACTTGCCGATGAGGGCTTTGACAAAGTTCATCGCTTCTTCGTTTTCAAGGTCCATGGTTGTTTTAGAGACCTTGTCAAAGTTGGCTTGAGGATTTTGGATGCCTAATTTTTCCATAGCGACAAGCATGGCATCCATGTGACCAGGACTGTTGATCGCTGGGATGAGTCCAATACCTTTTGATTTTGCGTACTCAATCAATTCAGTGATTTCTGCTTGACTAAGAGTGGTTCCGTTTGGATCATCGTAGTAAGCTTTTGTTCCTTCAATGATGGCATTTTTGACATCGTCACTTGCATAAGTTTTTCCGTTAGCAGTGATAGTCATGTCATCAAGTAGAAAGCGAAGCCCATCATTTCCTAGGAGGAGATGCACATCAGAATATCCAAGTTCGCTAGCTTTATCAATGATACGTTTGAGTTGCTCAGCTGAGAAGTACTTACGTCCAGCGTCGATTGAGATCACCTTGTTCTTGGCAAGTTTTTCAATTTCGCGTTTCGCGTCTTCTTCTTTTTGAGCTTCTGGTGTGAAGGTCAAGTTGCTGACAGCTTCTTGGAGTTTCGCGATTGCCTGGTCAATCGTGTCTTGTTGGGCACGGCTGAGGTTGCTATCAAGTGAACGGATGGCTTTTGCTGCTTCGTTAACCGCTGCGACGCTTTCTGCAGTATAACGGTTAAGGTCTTTTGGTACCTCGTTAAGTGCTTTTTCTGCAGGCTCATAATCAGCTGCGAAGTATTCAGCGTTAGAATTTGCGAATTGACGCATGAGTTTGAAGAGGCGTGATGGTGAATAACGTGCAGATGGAGTGTCAGCCCAAGCAGCTACCATACCACCGATGATTGGGATATCAGCTCCTTCTGTTTTTGGTACAGAAGTGATTGGTGTATTTTTAATACCATTGAGCCCCTGATCGAGATTGTACCAACCTTGGCCATCTGCATTTCGCCCAAGAACATAGTACCAAGCATCGTTAGTGTTTAGGATTTGGTGACCTTTTTCTACTAGAAGTTTAGAAGAAGCGACGTCGTAACCTCCCCAACCACCAGTCCACATTGAAACGATGATATCTTTGTCAAAAGTTCCGAAGCTAGTATCACTATTGTAGTAAATACCATCATTGAAGGCCATTGGTTTTAGACCGTGTGATTTTACAATACGAGCTAGGTCATTGGCGTAGGCAATAAATTTTTCATATCCTTTTACAGGGTAGCCTTCGTTTGGATAGTATTTATCAGCTTGAAGAACGCTCCAACCTTTAGCGTTTGTTGCATCGTTGGCATATTCATCCAGTCCGATGTTGAAAATTTCAGTCTTTTTCGCGAAATAAGCAGCATATTTATCGATAAGGGCTTTTGTAAAAGCGACCGCTTGTTCGTTGTCAAGATCTACGGTACGAGCTGATTCCTTTCCAAAATAGCTAAAGTTAGGGTTTTGGATTCCCAATTCTTTCATGGCATTGAGGATTGCATCCATGTGACCAGGACTATTTACTGTCGGAATGAGACCGATACCTTTATCTTTGGCATAGTTAATCAGATCTGTCATTTGACTTTCTGTTAAGTGATTGCCGTTTGGATCGTTGTAATAATCATTTGTACCTTTTTCAATGGCACGTTTGACATCGTCACTGGCATAGGTCTTGCCGTTAGCTGTGATGCTCATATCGTCCAACATGAAGCGGAGCCCATCATTTCCAACTAATAGGTGTAAATCAGTGTAGCCATAATGTTTTGCTTTATCGATGATTTCCTTGAGCTGTTCTGGTGAGAAATATTTACGTCCAGCATCAATAGAAACAATTTTCTTTTTCGCTAGTTTTTCATTTACAGTTGCAGCACGTTCCTTTCCTGCCTCTGTTGCCGGTTTGTCAGCCTCTGCTTTCACTTCATCTTTTTTAGCATCTTTTTCAGCTGGTTTATCCTTGTCAGTCTTGTCTGTATTTGACTCTTTAGAATCAGCCTCTTTCTTAGGGCTAGCTTCTTCTGCCTTTTTATTAGCAGTTTCTTTTTCAGCAGAAGTTGGAGTTACCACTTCTGCTTTATCACTAGGAGTTGAACTAACTTCCTCTTGTGGTTTTTCTTCTGTTTTTGGAAGACTAGCTACCTTATCAGCAGCTGGAGTTTCTGTTTCTACAGTTTTTGGAGCTTCTGGTTGAAGTTCTGCTTTAGGTGTTTCCTCAGTCCGATTTTCGGATGATTGAGGGGAATCAGAAACGGTATGGATGGTCGGTTGGTTTTCTGTAGTAGTAGGAGTAACTCCATCGGCTGTAACAGTCTGTGCTTGGAAGGCGAATCCAATTAGAACAGAAGCTGCTCCTACAGCGTATTTACGGATAGAAAAACGCTGTTGTTTTTCATGTTTCATTGCAAAACCTCCTGATTGCATTGTTATATTGATAGCGTTTACATAAATCAACACCTTTATTTTATTTCTTATATTAACGAGAGTCAAGAGGAGATGACAAAAAACTATAATAAGTATAAAAAAATATAAAATTTAAACTTAAGATTTCAGATTGGTCGGAAAAGATACATATATATATATAGTAGAATTTTTTGGTTCTATTTCTATAAAATATTCCACAAATTATAGAATCTTCCAAAAATAGGTAAGCGCTACCTTTTTGGTGTGGTATAATAAGTATAGAAAAAGCCCAAGCGTTTAGGCTCAGGCTTTCTTCTTAGTGATCACGGTCACATGAAATGAATTTGATTTTGTAGTAATCCGCTCGTTTATATGTTTCGCTGAATGCGAGAACTTGACCAGTAGACTCTAGTTTAGTAGTCTTGGTTTGTAAAACGGTTGGGAATTGTTCATCGACTCCGAGGACCGAAGCCGCATGTTCTGGAGTTGGAAATGCTATTTCATTGATTTCTTCAAAATGTTCATCATTCATGTGAATGTGGTAATCCAATTTGAAACGGTTATAGATAGAGCTATAATATTCAAGATTTGGATAATTTGCGTTGATGTATTGTTCTGGAATGTAAGATGTATGGTAGATGTAAACAACACCACCTGTTTCGCGAACGCGTTCAATCTTGTAGTAGAACTGATCTCCGCGTAGTCCGAGTTTTTCTAAGTAGCTTAGTTTGTTTCCACGCTCAATAGAAAGGACGGTAACTTTATCATCTTTAGTTTCAAAAACTTCTACATCTGAAAACTCTACGAGTTTGTGTTTGCGTGCGCGTGAAACGAATGTACCCTTTCCTTGTTGGCGGACAATATAGCCATCCTTGGCAAGGTCGTTTAAGGCACGAACAACTGTGATAGAACTTACATCATACATTGCAATCAATTCAGCTTCAGTGTAGAATTTATCTCCACTAGCAAATTGACCAGAAATGATTTTGTTCTTTAACTCATCTTTAATATATTGATACTTTGGAATTGCCATATTTTTACCTCGATTTTCCTTCTCCGTTAAAGATTTTACCATAAAACTGGAAAGAATAGTAGTCTTTTGAATAAAAAAATTAGAATAATAGGCTATAAGGTTAATTTACATAGGAATAAATAGAAAAACCTACATTTTTATACATGGTGCCAAAATGTTGTTATGACTATAGATTACAAGATTTTTATAAGTTTTTAGTGTAAAATTTAGTGAAAAATGAAAAAAATCGTGAAAACCTATTGACAAATGCAGGATATTGAGATATATTTACTATATCAACAAATGAAAGCGTAAACTTTAGTTGTCAGAAGGTAAGAACATGACACGATTTGAGATACGAGATGATTTTTATCTCGATGGAAAATCATTTAAGATTTTATCTGGTGCCATTCATTATTTTAGGGTTCCTCCAGAAGATTGGTATCATTCGCTCTATAACTTGAAGGCTCTTGGTTTTAATACAGTAGAGACTTATGTGGCTTGGAATTTACACGAGCCTCGTGAGGGTGAGTTTCACTTTGAAGGAGCTCTGGATTTGGAGCGATTTCTTGAGACAGCACAAGATTTGGGTCTTTACGCTATCGTTCGTCCCTCTCCCTTCATCTGTGCGGAGTGGGAATTCGGTGGCTTACCAGCCTGGCTTTTAACCAAAGATATGAGGCTTCGTTCCTCAGATCCTGCCTATATTGAGGCTGTTGGTCGCTACTATGACCAGCTCTTGTCACGGTTGGTGCCACATTTGTTGGACAAGGGTGGCAATATCCTCATGATGCAGGTTGAAAATGAGTATGGTTCTTATGGAGAAGATAAGGCTTATCTGAGAGCAATTCGACAGTTGATGGAAGAGCGTGGTGTAACCTGTCCTCTCTTTACATCAGATGGTCCATGGAGAGCTACTCTGAAAGCTGGAACCTTAATCGAAGATGACCTCTTTGTGACAGGGAACTTTGGTTCTAAAGCTCCGTACAATTTTTCACAGATGCAGGAATTCTTTAATGAACATGGCAAGAAATGGCCACTCATGTGTATGGAGTTCTGGGATGGATGGTTCAACCGTTGGAAAGAACCGATTATCACACGGGATCCGAAAGAATTGGCAGAAGCTGTTCGAGAGGTTTTGGAGCAAGGCTCCATCAATCTTTACATGTTCCACGGTGGTACAAACTTTGGTTTCATGAATGGTTGCTCGGCTAGAGGAACCTTGGATCTGCCACAAGTTACATCTTATGATTACGATGCCCTTTTGGATGAAGAAGGAAATCCAACTGCCAAATATCTGGCAGTCAAGAAGATGATGGCAACACATTTCCCAGAGTATCCGCAGTTGGAACCACTCTACAAAGAGAGTATGGAGTTGGATGCTATTCCACTAGTTGAAAAAGTTTCCTTGTTTGAAACCTTGGATAGCTTATCTAGTCCAGTAGAAAGCCTCTATCCTAAAAAGATGGAGGAGTTGGGACAAAGCTATGGCTATCTACTCTATCGAACAGAAACAAACTGGGATGCAGAAGAAGAAAGACTTCGTATCATTGACGGTCGAGATAGGGCTCAGCTTTATGTCGATGGCCAGTGGGTAGAAACCCAATATCAGACAGAGATTGGGGAAGATATTTTTTATCAAGGTAAAAAGAAAGCGCTATCTAGATTAGATATCTTGGTAGAAAATATGGGGCGTGTCAACTATGGACACAAGTTCTTAGCGGATACGCAACGTAAGGGAATTCGGACAGGGGTTTGTAAGGATTTACACTTCTTACTAAACTGGAAACACTATCCACTCCCACTAGACAATCCTGAGAAAATTGATTTTTCAAAAGGATGGACAGAAGGACAACCAGCATTTTACGCTTATGACTTTACAGTCCAAGAGCCAAAAGATACTTACCTAGACTTATCTGAGTTTGGTAAGGGAGTTGCCTTTGTCAATGGGCAGAATCTAGGACGTTTTTGGAACGTCGGCCCAACCCTCTCGCTTTATATTCCTCATAGTTTCCTCAAGGAAGGAGATAACCGCATCATCATCTTTGAAACAGAAGGTGAGTATAAAGAAGAGATTTATTTAACTCGTAAACCTACACTAAAACATATAAAGGGGGAAAACTTATGACAATTGTAGGATGCCGTATCGATGGACGTTTGATCCACGGACAAGTAGCCAATCTTTGGGCTGGAAAACTAAATGTTTCACGTATTATGGTTGTAGACGACGAAGTTGTCAACAACGATGTTGAAAAGAGTGGTTTGAAACTTGCGACACCACCAGGTGTGAAATTGAGTATTTTGCCAATTGAGAAAGCGGCAGCCAATATTCTTGCTGGAAAATACGATAGCCAACGTCTCTTTATCGTGGCTCGTAAGCCAGACCGCTTCCTTGGTTTGGTAGAAGCAGGGGTACCACTTGAAACCCTTAATGTTGGGAATATGTCTCAAACACCAGAAACTCGCCCCATCACACGTTCTATCAACGTAGTAGACAAGGATGTGGAAGATTTCCACAAATTGGCAGAAAAAGGTGTTAAACTTACTGCTCAAATGGTTCCAAATGATCCAATTTCAGACTTTTTGAGCTTATTAAAATAGGAAAAAATTTTTAGGAGGTCATTGTTATGATACAATGGTGGCAAATTTTACTTCTCACTTTGTACTCAGCTTATCAAATCTGTGATGAGTTGACGATCGTTTCATCTGCAGGTTCCCCTGTATTTGCTGGTTTCATTACTGGTTTAATCATGGGAGATGTGACAACTGGTTTGTTTATCGGTGGTAGCTTGCAGCTGTTCGTTCTTGGGGTTGGTACCTTCGGTGGTGCTTCTCGTATCGACGCAACTTCTGGTGCGGTTCTTGCAACAGCATTCTCAGTTTCACAAGGAATCGCTACAGACCTTGCGATTACAACAATCGCTGTACCAGTAGCAGCTCTCTTGACTTACTTCGACGTTCTTGGACGTATGACAACTACTTTCTTCGCACACCGTATTGATGCTGCAATCGAACGCTTTGACTATAAAGCGATCGAACGCAACTACCTTCTTGGTGCTCTTCCTTGGGCTCTTTCTCGTGCCCTTCCAGTCTTCTTTGCCCTTGCCTTTGGTGGTGCCTTTGTACAAACAGTAGTAGACTTGGTTAAACAATATCAATGGGTTGCAGATGGTTTGACACTTGCAGGACGTATGCTTCCAGGTCTTGGATTTGCAATCTTGCTTCGTTACCTTCCAGTTAAACGTAACCTTCACTACCTTGCTATGGGATTCGGTTTAACAGCTATGTTGACTGTTCTTTACTCATATGTAACAGGTCTTGGTGGCGCTGTTGCTGGTATCGTAGGAACTCTACCTAAAGATGTGGCTGAAAAAATTGCTTTTGTCAACAACTTTAAAGGTTTGTCTATGATTGGTATCTCTATCGTGGGTATCTTCCTTGCAGTGCTTCACTTCAAAAATAGCCAAAAAGTAGCTGTAGCAGCACCTTCTACACCATCAGAAAGTGGGGAAATCGAAGATGACGAATTCTAATTACAAACTTACAAAAGAAGATTTTAATCAAATCAACAAACGTAGCTTGTTTACTTTCCAATTAGGTTGGAACTACGAACGTATGCAAGCTTCTGGTTACCTTTACATGATCTTGCCTCAATTGCGTAAAATGTATGGGGATGGAACTCCTGAATTGAAAGAAATGATGAAAGTTCATACTCAATTCTTCAATACTTCACCATTCTTCCACACAATCATCGCTGGTTTTGACCTTGCCATGGAAGAAAAAGATGGTGTAGGTTCAAAAGATGCCGTTAACGGTATCAAGACAGGTTTGATGGGACCATTCGCTCCTCTTGGAGATACTATCTTTGGTTCACTTGTACCTGCTATCATGGGATCTATCGCAGCAACTATGGCTATCGCTGGCCAACCATGGGGTATCTTCCTTTGGATTGCAGTTGCAGTAGTGTATGACATTTTCCGTTGGAAACAATTAGAATTTGCCTACAAAGAAGGGGTTAACCTTATCAACAACATGCAAAGTACTTTAACAGCTTTGATTGACGCTGCATCTGTACTTGGTGTCTTCATGATGGGTGCTCTTGTAGCAACAATGATCAACTTTGAAGTTTCTTATAAATTGCCAATCGGTGAAAAAATGATTGACTTCCAAGACATCTTGAACTCAATCTTCCCACGCTTACTTCCAGCAATCTTTACTGCATTTATCTTCTGGTTGCTTGGTAAGAAAGGTATGAACTCTACAAAAGCAATTGGTATCATCATTGCTCTTGCAGTAGGTCTTTCATTCATCGGTAAATTCTTGCTTGGAATGGGTGCATAATTTATGACGAAATCATTAATTTTGGTCAGTCATGGTCGCTTCTGTGAAGAACTTAAAGGTAGCACTGAAATGATCATGGGTCCACAAGACAATATTCATGCTGTAGCTCTTCTTCCAGAAGATGGCCCAGAAGAATTTACTGCAAAATTTGAAGCAGCTATTGAAGGTTTGGATGATTTCCTAGTCTTTGCGGATCTTCTCGGTGGAACACCATGTAACGTGGTCAGCCGTTTGATCATGGAAGGTCGTGATATTGACCTTTACGCAGGGATGAATCTTCCAATGGTGATTGAATTTATCAATGCGAGCCTTACAGGCGCAGATGCAGACTATAAGAGCCGTGCTGCAGAAAGTATCGTAAAAGTAAATGATTTATTAGCTGGCTTCGATGATGATGAAGATGAATAAGATGTGACAACGTGAAAATCACAGGGAAAATAGGCGATAAGAGGATGGAGCGATGCTCCGACGATAATCGGTCTTTTTCCCAAAGATTTTAGTTGGAACTCGATTCAATAAGATGTGATATCGTGAAAATCGTTAGAGCATTTTATATAGAATATACATGGGAATGGGGCTTACTCCCATTCCCATATTTAATAGAAAAAGAGGAAATCAATGCTACATTATACAAAAGAAGACTTGCTCGAATTGGGTGCAGAAATCACTACACGTGAAATCTACCAACAGCCTGATGTATGGAAAGAAGCTTTTGAATCTTATCAAGCAAAACGTGAAGAAATTGCAGCCTTCCTACAAGGGATTGCTGATAAACATGACTATATCAAGGTTATTTTGACAGGTGCGGGGACTTCTGCTTATGTGGGAGATACCTTGGTACCTTACTTTAAGGAAGTATATGACGAACGCAAATGGAATTTCAATGCCATTGCGACAACAGATATCGTTGCCAATCCAGAAACTTATTTGAAAAAAGATGTGGCAACTGTCCTTGTGTCTTTTGCTCGTAGTGGGAACTCACCTGAAAGTGTGGCGACTGTTGATTTGGCCAAAGCCTTGGTGGATGAGCTTTATCAAGTGACGATTACTTGTGCAGCAGATGGTAAATTGGCTCTTCAAGCTCATGGAGATGACCGCAATCTTTTGCTTTTGCAACCAGCTGCTTCCAATGATGCTGGATTTGCTATGACTTCTAGCTTTACGTCTATGATGTTGACAGCTCTCTTGGTCTTTGATCCTACAGAATTTGCTGTTAAAGCTGAACGTTTTGAAGTTGTATCTAGTCTTGCCCGTAAAGTTCTAGACAATGCAGAAGATGTCAAAGAGCTTGTTGACCTCGACTTTAACCGTGTCATCTATCTAGGCGCTGGTCCTTTCTTTGGACTTGCTCATGAAGCTCAGCTCAAAATTTTGGAACTGACTGCTGGTCAAGTTGCGACTATGTATGAAAGCCCAGTCGGCTTCCGTCACGGTCCAAAATCTCTTATCAACGAAGATACAGTTGTCTTGGTCTTTGGTACAACGACAGACTACACTCGTAAGTACGACTTAGACTTGGTTCGTGAAGTTGCTGGTGATCAGATTGCTCGTCGTGTTGTGCTTTTGAGTGATCAAGCCTTTGGTCTTGAAAATGTCAAAGAAGTGCCACTTGGTTGTGGCGGTGTCTTGAATGATATTTACCGTGTCTTCCCTTACATCGTTTATGCCCAACTCTTTGCCCTATTGACTTCACTCAAGGTAGAAAATAAACCTGATACACCTTCTCCTACAGGTACAGTGAACCGTGTGGTACAAGGCGTGATCATCCACGAATATCAAAAGTAAGACTCTTCGAAAATCTCTTTAAACCATACTAGTGTAGCCTTGCCGTAGGTATATGTTACTGACTTCGTCAGTCTTATCCGGCAACCTCAAAACAGTGTTTTGAGCTGACTTCGTCAGTTCTATCTGCAACCTCAAAGCAGTGCTTTGAGCAGCCTGTGGCTAGCTTCCTAGTTTGCTCTTTGATTTTCATTGAGTATAAGACAGTGTTTATGAATTCTTGACAAGAGGATTTGTATATCATCAGGCAAACCATAGATTGTCAATTCGCTTTCTATGGTTTGTTTGCTTGAGAGAAATAGTAAAAGGAGAATAGAATGAAAGTATACACAGAGCGTGTATTTGGAAATGTTGAGGGCAAGGATGTCTTGGCCTATCGCTTTGAGACGGACTGTGGCTACCAGCTTGAGATCATGACTTATGGTGCGACTATCTTGCGCTATGTCACACCTGACAAGGCTGGAAATTTTGCCAATGTTATTTTGGGATTTGATGACTTTGATAGCTATGTAGGCAATAGTCCCAAGCATGGAGCGAGCGTAGGTCCTGTGGCGGGCCGTATTGCAGGTGCGACCTTTGAGCTAAATGGTACGACCTATGACCTTGAAGTAAACAATGCTAGCAATTGTAACCACAGTGGTTCAACAGGTTGGGATTCCAGTTTGTTTGAACCAGTTGAAGTGAGCGACCATGGCTTGACCCTCTACACAGAGCGTACAGATGGGACAGGCGGATTTCCTGGCAATCTCAAGATTTGGATTAGCTACTATTTGGAAGAAACTGGTGCCTACGAAATCAGCTACAAGGTAACGACCGATCAAGATACGCTGATCAATCCAACCAATCACAGCTATTTCAACTTGTCTGGTGATTTCACGCAGACGATTGACCGCCATGTCTTTCAACTAAATACTGAGGGCATTTATCCAATCGCTCCTGACGGTGTTCCAGCCAAAACTCCAGACGCTACTCGTGATGTGGTCAAACACATCTACAATGGTGCTTTGCTCAAGGATATCTTTGCAGAAGAAGATGAGCAAATTCAGCTGGTGTCTGGTTTAGACCACCCCTTTGCCCTTCCTGCAAGTCATGACAATGCTGGTTTCCTTTATGACCAAAACTCAGGTCGCTTCTTGCTTTTCAAGACAGAGGCTCCGTGTTTTGTGGTCTACACAGCAAACTTTGTGGATGAAAGTGTCATCATAGGAGGTCAACCAATGGTGCAGCACAATGGGATTGCCCTTGAAGCGCAAGCTCTACCAGATGCCATTCACAGTGACCTTAAAGACCAAGTCATTCTTAAAGCCGGTCAAACCTTTACAAGCAAGACACGTTATGAGCTTGTTGTGAAATAAAAATTTAGAAATATGATAGGTGTTCCAGAAGTTAGGTATCTAATTTTAGGAATGCCTTTTATTATTCCCTTATTTGCATATCTATCCCTAGAATCTTTTAAAAAGTTGATGTATAATGGGAAGAGTTGTATATTTTGCTATAAATTAATATGCTAATTTAAAAATGTAAAAAGAGGGGAATATGAATTTCAAAACTAGTGGAGAAAAAAGACAGAATTTCTCATTAAGAAAATTGGCAGTTGGCCTTGTATCTGTAGCAGTTGCGTGTTTCTTTTTGATGGGAACTGGCCTACAGACTGTATCTGCTCAAGAATCTCATGCCGTTAATTATACTTATGTTTTAGAGTCGGATTTGACTGATGAAGAGAAGACTCTCTTAGTTACATCCCTACCACAAGTAGCGGAAGAAACAGATGCTACCTACTATCTTGTTTATCGAGCAAATCAAGTACTACCCAACACAGGAACTAGCTCTCCATTGGGAACTGTTGCCTTGGTGGCGGGCCTTAGTTTATTGGTTGTAGTAGTTCTTAAGGGACGTGATGGCAAGAGCAAGATTAGTCGATTCTTGTTAGTAAGCGCTCTAGGCAGTCAGTTGCTGTCTTCAACTGCCCTTGCTTTGACGAGCGAGACACTAGCTGCTTATAACACCCAACTATCGGTTCAGGCAGGAGATGCCTTGCCAGCTCCGGTTGATATTCCTGGTTATACATACATAGGATATGTGAAAAATAAAGTAGACGTTGTTAAGCAATCAGATAAACAGAAGGCGCATGACAGCAAGTCTAACTTAGAAAATGTAGATAGCTCAACGATAGAGGAACAACAAGGAGGAACACCTTCTCCTATAGAGTCTCAACTACAAAAAAACAATGAAACTGTAGTGCAAGCAAAGGGGAGCCAAGAGCCGGGTCATGAGGGCGATGCCCTAGTTCAACCCGTTCAACCGACTTATACAGAACCCGTTAGCACCCAAGGCACACAAGAGTCAGGTCATGAAGGCGAATCCCTAATCCAAGCAGAGCAGCCGTCTTATACAGCCCCAATTAGTACCCAAGGTACGCAAGAGCCAGGTCATGAGGGCGATGCCCTAGTTCAACCAGTGCAACCGACTTATACAGAACCCGTTAGCACCCAAGGTACACAAGAGCCCGGCCATGAGGGTGAAGCTCTAGTTCAACCAGTTCAACCGACTTATACAGAACCCGTTAGCACCCAAGGCACACAAGAGTCAGGTCATGAAGGCGAATCCCTAGTCCAAGCAGAGCAGCCGTCTTATACAGCCCCAATTAGCACTAAAGGCACGCAAGAGCCAGGTCATGAAGGCGAATCCCTGGTTCAATCAGAACTACCAGTTTACACAGGTCCTCAGGAGGGAGCTCCAGTTGAGCCAACAGTGCCAGAGTCTACAGAAGTTGTTAGCAGTAAGGGCACGCAAGAGCCCGGCCATGAGGGTGAAGCCTTAGTTCAACCCGTTCAGCCATCTTACACAGCTCCAATTAGCACCCAAGGTACACAAGAGCCCGGCCATGAGGGTGAAGCTCTAGTTCAACCAGTTCAACCAGCGTATACAGACCCAATTAGCACTCAAGGCACACAAGAGTCAGGTCATGAAGGTGCTGCCCTAGTTCAACCCGTTCAACCGACTTATACAGAACCCGTTAGCACCCAAGGCACACAAGAGTCAGGTCATGATGGTGAGGCTCTAGTTCAACCAGTTCAACCAGCGTATACAGATCCAATCAGCACTCAAGGTACCCAAGAGTCGGGTCACGAGGGTGAGGCTGCTGTAGTAGAGACTCTTCCTGAACTGCCTTTGACAAGCAATCATCGTACAGTAACAGAAACCATTCCTCATGAAACTGAAGAAATTGAAGATGCGACTATCTTAAAAAATCATCGAGAAATTGCTCAGGAAGGAAAAGACGGTTTACGGACAATCGAGTATGAAGATTATCTCGTAGATGGTAAGGTGGAAGCTAGCAAGGAAATCTCACGTACAGAAGTAGAACCAACCAAAGAGATTGTCAAGGTTGGCAGTCTTGTTAAAACCAAACCAACAGTTGAAATCACCAATCTTGTTAAAGATGAGAGCAAAAAAGCAGTAGCAGTCAACTACCGCTTAGATGACCCAACGTCTGCTTTTGTTAAGGCCAAGGCCCAAATTTTTCAAAATGGAACACTGATTAAAGAAGTGGATTTGAAAGATTTATCCGTTCAGCAAACGATTGATGGTTTGGACTACTATACTCCTTATACAATTAAGACTTACCTGACCTATAATCTAGGCCAATCTGATCAGGAAAATACAGAAGTATCAACGAAAGATTTTCAATTGGACTATAAGAAAATTGAAATCAAAGATGTGGATGAAGTGGGGCTCTATGGTAAGGAAGATGGTCACTACCGTCGCTATCTGAATTTATCAGAAGTACCAAGTGATTTGTCACCTTATTTTGTCAAAGTCAAATCAGATAAGATGAAAGAAATGTTGCTACCAGTTAGCTCTATTAAGGAAACAGAGGATGGGAAGTACAAGGTAACCGTTGCCTTCAATGAACTGGTTCAAGAGAAAGATTCAGCATACAAGGATAACTATAGCTTCACAGTTGATAAGCAAAAGCTTGCCAAGGACGGTGTCTATACTTCTTTCAAGAAACTGATTGCTGCCATGCAGGGTAATCTAGCTGGAACCTTTAAACTTGGAGCTGATATGACAGCTGATGAAGTGTCCTTAGCTAAGGGACAAACCAGCTATGTGACAGGCACTTTCACTGGTAATCTTATCGGTGCGAGTGATGGGAAGCCGTTTGCGATTTATGACCTCAAGACAGCCTTGTTTGATAACTTGACCAAGGCTACTGTGAAAGATATTGACCTTAAAGCAGTAGCGATTAAGAGTCAAGATGACACAGCCAGCCTAGCAAAAGTGGCTACTAACAGCCAGATTAGTAATGTAGCTGTAGAAGGTCAATTGTCAGGTAGCAAGTCAGTTGCAGGTTTGGTAGCCAAGGCTCAAGATACAGAAATTACTAATAGTTCCTTTACAGGTAGCATTCAGGACAAGCATACGGATGCTTCTCCTTACTACGTGGGAGGTATAGCAGGACTCTTATCTGGTACTAAGGCTAAGATTGATAAGGTAGCTGTTGATACAAGTATTTCTAGCAATGCTCGCAACAATGACCAATTTGCTGGAGGTATTGTAGGGAAAGTTCAAAGTGGTGCTTTGGTCTCTCATGCACTAGCAAGTGGAACCATCCTCAATACGACAACCTATCCACGTATCGGAGGTATAGCTGGCTCTACATGGCAAAATGGCCGTATCCATCATGTCGTTAGCATGGTTAATACTGGAGATGGTTATGGCATCACAGGAGACCAATATAAGGGAGCGGACATCAAAGATGCCAGCACTGCTGTTGAGAACAAGAAGGCTGATCTCTATGCGACCCCAATCACCCAAGACCAGGCTAGAGAAAAGGTTCAGTCTTATGGGATGACAGTGACACTAGACGATACAGGTCAAACACTAAAGGACAATCAACGAAGTGTGGACTATACTCAGTTAAGTCAAGGCCAAGCTAGTCGAAAAGTTGCTTATCACAATATCGAGAAATTGATGCCTTTCTATAACAAAGAGTTAGTGGTTCACTATGGAAATCAAGTTGATTCTACTGATAAGCTTTATACTACAGAACTGCTGGATGTTGTACCAATGAAGGACAATGACATCATCACAGATATTCAGGCCAATAAAGTAGCTATCAATAAACTGATGTTGCATTTTGCTGACAATACAATCAGTTATCTAGATGTCACCTACAAAGATGACTTCAAAAATACACAAATTGCAGAGTACAGCGTAGCAGGTAAACCCTTTATCTTTACACCAGAGGCCTTTTTATCTGACTATACGAAAGTGACTGATCGGGTCCTAGCAGATTTGCAAGGGGTCGAATATGACTCAGCAGCCATGAGAAGAGTTCTGGGCATTGAGGCAGATGCGTCGCTTGATTCGCTATATTTGGACAAAGAATTTGAAAAAGTTAAATCCAATATCGGCGAACATCTCCGTAAAGTGCTAGCCATGGACAAGTCTATCAATACGATGGGAGATAGTGTAGCAATCTACATCAGCGAGAAAATCAAGAACAACAAGGAAGCTTTCTTGCTTGGTTTGACTTACCTCAATCGCTGGTACAATATCAACTACGATCACATCAACACCAAGGACCTCAATACCTATAAGTTTGACTTTGATGGCAATAGCACAGCTTCAACATTAGATACTATCATTGCCCTAGGTCAGAGCGGTATGGAAAATCTCAAGGCATCAAATAATACAAGTGCCTATGAAACAACACTGGCCGCTGCAAAAGGTCGCAAGACAGTGACGGATTTACTAGAGTCTTACAGAAAACTCTTCCTACCAACTAAAACCAATAATGAATGGTTGAAGACAAATACCAAGGCCTATATCGTAGAGAGTAAATCAGCAATCCCAGAAGTGCGTGCCAAACAAGAGTCAGCTACACCAGGTAGTAACTATACACTGGGAGTCTATGACCGTATTACGGCACCAAGTTGGAAATTAAAAAACATGCTCCTACCGCTATTAACATTGCCAGAAGAAGATGTTTATGTGATTTCAAATCTTTCTACCTTGGCCTTCGGTGGCTACGAACGTTATCGTGACCGTGTCAATAATACAGTCTTATCAGGAGAAGAATTGCGTCAGTATGTCCGTGCTAAGGTCGACCAGTCGGCTGAATGGCAACGAGATCACTACGATATCTGGTATCATCTCCTTTCACCAGAATACAAAGAAAAACTTTTCCGTTCAGTCATGGTGTCAGATGGCTTTGGTATGAAAGATAGCAGTAGCAAGTATTACTGGGCTACCCTGTCTGATAAGGCCATTGATTCTATCTACAACTTCTTTGGACCAACTGGTAAGTGGTATGGGGAAAGTAAAGGAGCTGGAGCCTATGCCAACGGTTCTGAGGTCCACTATGTCAGTGACCGCTTGTTGGATAAATACGGAACATCTGTCTATACTCATGAAATGGTTCACAATTCTGACGGACATATTTACTTTGAAGGAAAAGGTCGTCGTGAAGGATTGGGAGCAGAGTTGTATGCCTTAGGACTGTTGCAATCTGCTGACAGTCTAGATAAGGATGCTATTGTCTTGAATACTCTCTATAAAGGGGATAAGGATTCACCAACTCGCTTGCATACTTATGATCCGACAAGCCGCTTCACATCAGCCGCAGCCTTGCAAGAGTATGTGCACGGTATGTACGATGTCTTGTATACCTTGGATGCTATGGAAGCCAATGCCATTTTAACTAAGTCAAATGATGTTAAGAAAAAATGGTTTAGAAAAATAGAGAATTTCTACATTGAGGACAAGTACCATAAACAAACTCATGCTGGAAACTCTGTTCGTCCATTGACAGATGCTGAAGTAAGTAAACTAACCAGTCTTGATGCCTTGATTGACAATGATATCATCAACCGTCGGGCTTACCGTGATAAGAGCGACTATACTCGTAATGGCTATCATCTGATCAGCATGTTCTCACCGATTTATGCTGCCCTTAGCAATCCAAAGGGTGCACCTGGTGACATCATGTTCAGAAAGACAGCCTACGAATTGTTGGCAGAAAAAGGTTATCAAGATGGCTTCTTACCATATGTATCCAACCAATACGCAGAAGAAGCTAAACGCAAAGGGGACATTACCTATTCAGATTGGCACCGAAAAGATGTGGGACTCATCACTGATAGCCTCGTCTTGAAAAATGTCTTTGCCAACCAATACGCTTCATGGGCTAATTTCAAGAAGGATATGTTTGATCAACGTATTCGTAAGCAAGATCAGTTGAAACCAATTACCATTCAGTATGAACTTGGTGTGCCAAACAGTAGCAAGGAGATTACAATCCGTTCAGCTGCCCAAATGCAAGAACTCATCAATCAAGCAGTGGCTAAAGATGTGGCTAACATTGACCGTACGACAAGCCATGCTCCTGCAAGCTGGGTACACTTATTAAAACAAAAAATCTACAATGCCTACCTACGTAGCACAGATGATTTCAGAGAATCGATTTATAAACAATAAGAAAACTCCCCCACGCTATCCTGTCTAATCCAGTCTATCTTGCAGATGGTCAGTCTTTGTGATAGAATAGCATAAAGTCCTTTTGAGGGGGAACTTGCTAGGAAATCCCCAAGCATTGTAACGGATGAACCACCCTCGCCTTTTTGTGAGGGTGGTTTTTCCTTTGTAAGTAGAAAATAAGAGAGAAAGAGTCTACATCATGTCGAGAATTGTCAGCATCCATCCAGCCAAGGAAATCCATCGTTATGGCTTTGAGAGTACCCAGGTCTATCGAGCCCGCATAGCACGCCATCTGGGTTTGGAATATGTTCACCTTGTATCGAGCCCTCAGCTTCGTCCTGACTGGAAGAAAGATTTAATCAAGTTAGGATTTTTAGAAAAAGAACTGATATGTGTTCCGCATAGTTTTTCAGATATAGGTCATGCAGACTTATCAGTGAGACCAGAAAGTCTAACGCTAGCAGATGGAGATCAGGTTGAACTCAATGAGGATGGTTTTGTGGCCTCAGTTACCTTAGGAGATGGCTCGGGGAGATATTACTACACCAAGGGTCCCTTCTTGTTTGAAGATTTCAAGGAGAAGGAACTTCGTTGGTATCATGAAAATGGGGAACTGGCCCTGGAAGGACGCTTTATCGATCCCTTCAAAGAACCCTCTCCTGTCACTATCTTTTACCCAGAATACATCTACCGCATAGGAGGAGAAATCCGTTCTGAAGAGGACTTGTTAGTGAAGTTCTTAGCCAAATGGGCCCAGCAAACCGACCTCTTTATCCGTGACCAACAAATCGTACCCAAACCCAGCCTTTGGCGTTACATGGAAAACACGGATAAAAATTATTATGAAGTCGTCCATGAAAATGTCATGCGAGATTTACGCCTCGCCAATCTGCGCAAGACAAACAAATACCTAGTTGCCAGTGAAGTTTTGACTGATACTTTGGCGAAACAAGGGTATGACACTAAGTTTTTACCACCAATGTTTACAGAAAAAGTAGGTCAGCTAAGAAAAATCGGACCTGTTTTGGACTATTGCTTGGTGGGTCATATGGGAGAAGGTAAGAACGTTGAACTTGTCATTGAAGCTTTTATCGAACTCTACAAACGTGGCTCCAAGGCCCAGATTACCTTTTATGGTGGCTCAGAGGAACGTCTAGCAGAATTACAGAATCAATATGATCTTCCGCCAACCATTCACTTTAAAGGTATCGTTGACGAAGTACCTTATCATCTGCACCAATGCTATTTGTCTGCAAGTTATACAGAGTTATTTGCTAATGCCTGTATTGAAGCCTTGAGTCAAGGTTTGTTAGCCTTGTTATCTGATGTGGAGATTGCCCATCGTTTTTATGCCAACCAGTCCAATGCCATCAACTTGTTTAAAAGCAAATCAGAGTTGATTCAAAAGATAGAAGAGATGGAAGAGCCTGATTTTTATCTATCGAATGAAAAAAATCTAGCCTTAGCCTCTCGCTATTCTCTGGAAAAAGTAGCTCAAATATACAGAGAACTATTAGATAGGAACTTCTAGGATGTTGGGAATTCTAGTCACCCTATTGCTCTATTTCTACTTGATTTCCTGGATTGCCTATTGGAAAAAAGGGAGCGAAGAGGACTATTATCAGGTTAAGAAAGCTGTTCCAGTGACAGTTTTGGCCTTCTCAGTCTTTGCGACCTTACTCAGCCCCATTTCCTTTCTGACTCTGGTGGGGAATGCCTATACAGGTAGGTCCTATCTCTGGTTTGCCCAGTGTGGCATCTTTCTAGCCATTCCACTAGCTCATCGCTATTTTCTGCCCCTCTATCAAAAGGGAAACTATGAGACAGCCTATCATCTTTTAGAGGATAAGTTTCAATCGGCTGGCATTCGTTCACTGGCTTCAGGACTTTTCATCCTCTACCAGTTGGGGCGAATAGCAGTGGTGACCTACTTGTTGTCTCAAGCCTTAGAGCCCTTTATCCCTATCAATTAGCTGGTCTTGTCAGGTTTACTCCTTCTTTTGACGGTCTATTATCTGGCAAGGGGTGGTCTCTGGGTTGTGCTGTGGACGGACTTCTTTCAAGGCTTGGTCCTACTGGCTATATTGGCCCTCTTTCTACCAAGAATTGCCCAATCTGGTTTAGTCGTGAATAGCAGTCAACAGCTATCTCACTTTGCAGAGACTCTGGATGGGAAGATGGTCTTTATCTTAGTTGCAGGAGCAGGTTTTAGTAGCTTGTTTTCCTACGTTTCTTCGCAGGATATCGTCCAACGTTTTAATAGCAAAATAGGGCGTCAGAAGATTGGAAAAATCTTATGGCTACAGGGACTCTTGTCCTTTGGGATTGCTAGTCTACTCTATCTGATTGGCTGCTTGATTCGTCAGGAAAATTTCGCTACCAGATCGACCAATCCTGTCCTCATTGCTTACGCTCGGGAGAGTCTGGCACCTTGGTTTGGTAGTTTCATCATGCTGGCTCTCTTGGCAGCAGGTCAATCCACAGTTTCTTCTAGTATGAATGCAATCGTGACCTGCTTGAAGTTGGATTTCGCTTGGACAAAAATTCGCTGGTCGCCAAGCCTCCTATCCTTTGTCTTAGCAGGTCTGTCCTGGCTCCTCTGCCTCTTACTCATGAGTGCAGAAATCTACTCCATCTACGAATGGATTAACGGCTTTATGGGTCTGACTTTAGGTGTGATTGGCGGTTTGTACCTCTTGGTCTTACTCCTCAAAAAACCGAGTTTACAACTAGCTAAAATCTATCTGGTCTTTAGTCTAGGAGCCTTGGTCCTCTATCATTACAGTGGTTTCTTTGCCAACCCAAATCCTTGGTTAAATAGCATCATTACTACTTTATCTGCTCTTTTTATCTCATTTCTAGGAAGACTATATGAAAGCAACATCTAAACCCATAGCCGTCATTTTGATCCGTTCGGGTTCACGCGGCTTAGTGGATAAAAATATCAAACCGCTTGCAGGCAAACCCTTGGTTTTCTATACCATAGAAGTCGCTCTAGCCTCCAAGCTATTTAGTGATATCTGGATATCCTCAGACTCACTAGCCTATCTAGAACTCTGTCGTCAAGCCTATCCAGAGATTCGTTGTGTCCACAGACCAAAAGAATTGGCCTTGGCAACAACCTCTAGCTTAGAAACCTTACGCGACTTTTTACAGCCCTTTGAGGAAGAGCAGGTCTTTGTCAATCTACAGGTGACTTCACCTCTTAGAGAGGTAGAGCATCTCATCGAGTCCTATCAACTTTACTGTCAGTCTGGCGCTGACCATTTGATTTCCTGTGTTAAGGCGGACAAGAGTCGTAGTCTTTACTTGCAGTTTGCGGAGTCGTCATTTATCCATCCCCCTCAAGTTTCCAAGCACTATGCTCGGCAGAAAGAGCCTGTCTATTACTATCCCAACGGTAGTATTTGGATTTCTCGCAAGGACCTTTACCTACGAGATGAGACCTTTTACACGGATAAGACAGTAGCCTATGAAATGCCCAAACTCTATTCTTATGATATCGACGATGCCTTGGACTTTGAAGTCGTTGAGACCTTGCTGCACCATCACCACCTAGGAGAATCAAAGAGATGAAACACCTCATCATTGCGACAACACCCTTGCAGTCCAAGATTGCACAGCATATCGAGGGACTCTATCCGGATCAGGACTTTGTCAGTCTTTATGTCAGTCCTGTCAAAAATGCCCGACAAGAGCATTATGCTAAGGATTTTGATCATGTTTACTATCCTCAGACGGCAGCGGACTTGGCTCAGATTTGTCAGGAGCTGGCGGGAGACTATGACACTATCTTTTATGCTAGTTTTGACAATAGATTGATTCTAGACTTGGTTGCTAGCTCTACTTACCAGCACCTCATGAGTTTCGATGATGGCTATGCGGATATTTATCCCTTGGGTATGTATGCTTGGCCCCTTCAACCCAGTCAGGTGGGCTCTTTGGGCTTGACCAGAGATGACTTGATTGAGCGGACGGAAAAGCACTATACTCTCTATCGCAGCGACTACCATGTCGTGGCTAGAGAAAAGCTAGTTTATCTGGAGCATTTTTTTAACCTGCCTCAAGCCCCCGTATCAAATGGCAAGATGGTCAAGGTCCTGCTGGGGCAAAAGTTTTCCGAAGAGGACGACCAGATCTCCATCCGCTTTATCAGTACCTATGCCAAGGCCTTGGCAATTGATTTCTATCTGCCTCATCCCAAGGAAACCTTCACTATTCCAAATGTGACTTACTTGGAGACGGAGCTGATCTTTGAAGATGTCCTAGCCCAACTCTTTCAAGAATACGAGTTCGTTCAGGTCTATCACTTCACCTCGTCTGTCAGCCTCCACTTACAAGACCTGCCCCATGTGACCATTACAGGTATTTCTCTCCCCTACTATGAGGACCGTCAAAAAGAATTGCGACGCTTGGGCTGTCAGTTTGAAAGGGTTTCACTTGGCTGGTAGCATAAATGTATATTTTAAAATATGTAAATCCATACGCTATATGGATTTTTTATATATAAATATAGCAAAAAACTATAGTTTGAATGATCAAAAAGTATTCAAATTCCTTGTATAAGAGGTTTTAAAGTGTTAAAATTAAGTGTCTAATTTTGAAGTTTTCAAGCAAGTATTAGCATAATAACAGCTTAAAAATAAAAAAAAAAGGATGATGAAGATGTTTATAAATAAAAAAGAAAAATTTTCCATTCGTAAGTTTAAAGACGGTCGTTCAGACTCAGTCAAAATCGGTACAGTCGGTCTGATTGTCGGTGCAGCCCTTGCAATGGCAGGACAACCCCATATTGCAGAAGCAGCGATGACAGAAAACAGCGACAACACAACAACGATCTCAAATGATAAGGGGTCAGTAATTGTAGATACAGCTAATATTGAGAACCCAGATGCAGGTAGGGCATTTTCAACTGATCCAACTGCAGAGGGAACAAATACAATTACTAAAACTGGAAAAGTAGACTACAAATATGTAACTGCTGAGGGTAATACTGTATTAGAAGAAAACAAAAACCAAAACTCTGGTGCTGATAAAACTATCGAAACACCATACGATGTATACGGTAAATCAGGAGAAGTTTTCAAAGGAACTACAGGTGGTGATGCAGAAGCTAGCGACCTAAACGACGCTAAAGAAAATGGTAAGAAAGAAACAATCGAAAAAGATGGGAAGACTTACCACCTAATCGGAGAACCTAAGGTTGAAACTACTGGAAACGGTGGAGGAGTGTACTCTGACACAACTCTAGGTGATGTAACTGCGAAATTGACTCCAGAAGGGTTAAGTAACGCAGAAGGTAAAATCACTTATGATACTGTAAAACCTGGTGGAAAAGCTTGGATTGTTGAACAAACAGGAAAAGGAACATATGGTAAATATGTACAAGCTGATTCAGGTGCGATCACTTCTGATGCTAAGATGATAGAAGCTTTCAAAGCTGGAGAAGCAACAGCAAAAAACTTCAATTCAGCGAACGTAACGGCTGATGGTGGAATCAAAGAAGGTGATTATGTTTTCGTCCTTGAGAAAAATACCTATGTAACAGCTAAAACTGAGAGTTTCTCTTTAACAGCACAGATACAATTGTCATCTAGTGATAATGTAGCAGATGATAAAGATGGAACTGGGGCTACTTTAAATAGAACATATGCAATGGTACAAAACTTTAAAGCGGCTCCAGATACTTTAACAGGAGAAGCAAACAAAACTCTTGTAAAAAACTATCTTGCATATCTTCAAGAAAAAGGATTTGAAGATAACCTCCTTAATTTCAAACGATATATTACTTTAGGAATGGCGGCAAAAACTGGTGGTCCTCTGGAGATTAGTGCTGATAAGGGAGATCAAGTTGATGATAAAGGAAGACCTACAAGTGATATAACAGCTGATATAGCAAGCGTTACTGATCAAGAAACAAGTACTTTAGAAGATAGTAGTGATTTTCTTCTTAAATTTTCTGATCCTTCGCCGGAAGTTGAAGAGTATTCTTACCGTGACGAAATCACTCCTCTTCGTGCATACCGTTTAGCAAGTGGTACTACAACAATCACTTACACTTATGCAGAAGAAAAAACTCGTGAAATCGAGAAAAAAGGTTCTGTAGTCGTTAACTACCAAACAGAAGACGGAACAGAATTAAAAGCTCCTTACACTGATACTCCTGAAACAGTAGCTGAAGTAGTAACTGAGAAATACTATGTTGATGCTGATGGAAATGATGTAATTGTAAGTAGTACTACAGCTTCTAAAAACGTACCTTACAACACTAAAGAAAATGAAACTGAAAAACCTCAAAAACTTACAGATGCACAAGGAAATGTTTACTACCTAAACGAAGCAAACACAATGACATCTGTAAATGGTACAGAAACTACATCACCAGCTGAAACAGGAACAGTAGTAGAAGGTGTTACAAAAGTAACTTACATCTATGAAAAAGCTGGATCAGTAATCGTTAACTACAAAACAGAAGATGGAACTCCACTTGCAGGAACAGTAGTAGACGAAGATGGAGCTGGTAAAACTGTAGAATCAGGTGCAAAAGACATTGATAATGGTAAACCAGGTACAGCTTATAACACTGCAGACAATGGAATGAAACCAACTCGTATTAAAACTGCAGAAGGCAAAGTATACGAATTAGTTCCATACTTAACTGAAGGTGAAGAAACAGGTGAGGTTGAATCAGGAACAACTAAAGAAGTAACCTACGTTTACAAAGAAGTTAAAGGTAATGTTGTCGTTAAGTATGAAGATACTGAAGGTAACACACTTGCTGATGACGAAAAAGATGAAACAGATGCTTCTCTAAATGTTAAATACGATACAGCTGACCACAAAAAAGAATCTATCGAGAAAGATGGTGTTAAATATTACTTAACAGCTAAAGAACTGAAAGATGGTTCTAAACCAGCTACTGGAGACGTAGTAGAAGGAACAACTACAGTAACTTACGTTTACGAAAAAGCTGGATCAGTAATCGTTAACTACCAAACAGAAGACGGAACTCCATTAACAGGTACTGCAGATGGTGCAAATGTAGCTTCAGGTGCAAAAGACACTACAGACGCTAAAGCAGGAACTGACTACAACACTGCAGACAACGGAATGAAACCAAACCGTATTACAACTGCAGAAGGTAAAGTATACGAATTAGTACCAACAGCAACTAAAGGTGAAGAAACTGGTAAAGTTGTTGCAGGTGAAACGAAAGAAGTAACCTACGTTTATAAAGAAGTAAAAGGTAATGTTGTCGTTAAGTATGAAGATACTGAAGGTAACGTAATCGCAGAAGACGAAAAAGACGAAACAGATGCTTCTCTAAACGTTAAATACGACACAGCAGACCACAAAAAAGCTGAAATCACCAAAGACGGTGTTAAATACTACCTAACAGCTAAAGAATTGAAAGATGATTCTAAACCAGCTACTGGAGATGTTGTTGAAGGTACAACTACAGTAACTTATGTTTATGAAAAAGCTGGACAAGTAGTCGTTAACTATCAAACAGAAGATGGAACTCCATTAGTAGGTGTTGACCCAGCTGGTGCAAATGTAGCTTCAGGTGCTAAAGACACTGTAGATGGAAAACCAGGATCAGATTATGATACTTCTGATAACGGAATGAAACCAGCTCGTATCACAACTGCAGAAGGCAAAGTATACGAATTAGTACCAACAGCAACTAAAGGTGAAGAAACTGGTAAAGTTGTTGCTGGAGAAACTAAAGAAGTAACATACGTTTATAAAGAAGTAACTGGTGATGTAGTAGTTCACTATGTTGACACAGAAGGTAACAAAATCGCAGCTGATAAAGACGACCTTAAAGGTGCATCTCTAAGCGAAAAATATGATACTGCTGTTGATAACAAACCAGAAAAAATCACTGCAGAAGACGGAACTGTATACTACATTACAAAAGCTGGTCTTAAAGATGATTCTAAACCAGAAACTGGAAACGTAGTTGAAGGTAAAACTGATGTAACTTACGTTTATGAAAAAGCTGGATCAGTAATCGTTAATTACCAAACAGAAGACGGAACTCCATTAGTAGGAACTGCAGACGGTAAAGATATTGCTTCAGGTGCTAAAGATACTGACAATGGAAAACCAGGTTCTGAATACAACACTGCAGATAACGGAATGAAACCAACTCGTATCACAACTGCAGAAGGAAAAGTATACGAACTAGTACCAGCATCAACTAAAGGTGATGAAACAGGTACTGTAGAATCAGGTCAAACTAAAGAAGTAACATACGTTTATAAAGAAGTAAAAGGTAATGTAGTAGTTCACTATACAGATGAGGCAGGAAATAAAATTGCTGAAGATGCTAAAGATACAACAGATGGATCAATTAGCACACCATATGACACTTCTGATAACGGCATGAAACCAGAACGTATTACGACTCCAGAAGGCAAAGTTTACCAATTAGTACCAACAGCAACTCAAGGTGCTGAAACTGGTAAGGTTACTGAAGGAACTACAGAAGTAACCTATGTTTATAAAGAAGTAACTGGAGATGTAGTCGTTCACTACGTTGACACAGAAGGTAACGTCATTGCTGAAGATAAAGAAGATACTAAAGGTGCTTCTCTAAACGCTAAATACGATACAACTGACAACAAACCAGAGAAAATCGAAAAAGACGGAACTGTTTACTATTTAACAGAAAAAGCTCTTAAAGATGACTCTAAACCAGAAAACGGAGACGTAGTAGAAGGTAAAACAGAAGTAACATACGTTTACGAAAAAGCTGGACAAGTAGTCGTTCATTACACTGACGAAAAAGGTAACACTATTCAAGCAGATGCTGTTGATACCAAAGACGGAAAACCAAACTCAGACTACAACACTGCTGATAACGGAATGAAACCAAACCGTATCACTACTCCAGAAGGTAAAGTATACGAATTAATCCCTCAATCAACTAAAGGTGATGAAACAGGTAAAGTTAAAGCTGGAGAAACTACAGAAGTAACTTACGTCTACAAAGAAATCACTGGTAATGTCGTCGTTCATTACGTTGATACAGAAGGAAACACATTAGCTGACGATACGAAAGATGTAGAAAATGGATCACTAAGTGAGAAATATGACACAACTGACAACAAACCAGCTAAACTTGAAAAAGATGGACAAGTTTACTACTTGACAGCTAAAGAATTGAAAGACGGTTCTAAGCCAGAAAACGGTGCTGTTGTAGAAGGAACTACAGAAATCACTTATGTATACGAAAAAGCAGGAAACGTTCTTGTTCATTACGTAGACGAAGCTGGAAACACTCTTCAAGCAGATGCTGTTGATACCACAGACGGAAAACCAGGAGCTAAATACGATACTTCTGATAAGGACATGAAACCAACTCATATCACTACTCCAGAAGGAAAAGTATACGAACTAGTACCAGCATCAACTAAAGGTAACGAAACTGGTGATGTTGAAGCAGGTAAGACTACAGAAGTAACATATGTCTACAAAGAAGTGAAAGGAAACGTAGTAGTTCACTACACTGATGAAGCGGGTAACACAATCGCAGAAGATGTTAAAGATACTACAGACGGATCAGTAAGCTCAGCATATGACACAACTGATAACAAACCAGCTACAATCACTACAAAAGATGGTAAAGTATATGTACTTGTACCAACTTCAACTAAGGGTGAAGAGTCTGGTAAAGTAACAGAAGGAACAACAGAAGTAACTTACGTTTATAAAGAAGTAACTGGAGATGTAGTAGTTCACTACGTTGACACAGAAGGTAACGTCATTGCTGAAGACAAAGAAGATACTAAAGGTGCTTCTCTAAACGCTAAATACGATACAACTGACAATAAACCAGCAACAATCGAAAAAGATGGTGTTAAATATTACTTAACAGAAAAAGCTGTTAAAGACGATTCTAAACCTGAAACAGGAGATGTAGTAGAAGGTAAAACTGAAGTAACTTACGTTTACGAAAAAGCAGGAAACGTTCTTGTTCATTACGTAGACGAAGCTGGAAACACACTTCAAGCAGATGCTGTTGATACTAAAGACGGTAAACCAGGAGCTAAATACGATACTTCTGATAAGGACATGAAACCAACTCGTATCACAACTCCAGAAGGTAAAGTATACGAATTAGTCCCAGCATCAACTAAAGGTAACGAAACTGGTGATGTTGAAGCAGGTAAGACTACAGAAGTGACTTATGTTTACAAAGAAGTGAAAGGAAATGTAGTTGTTCACTACACTGACGAAGCAGGTAACACAATCGCAGAAGACGTTAAAGATACGACTGACGGATCTGTAAGCTCAGCATACGACACAAGTGACAACAAACCAGCTACAATTACTACAAAAGATGGTAAGAAATACGTATTAGTACCAACTGCAACTAAAGGTGCCGAAACTGGTAAAGTAACAGAAGGAACAACAGAAGTAACATACGTTTATAAAGAAGTCAAAGAAGGTTCTACAAATGGAGGCTCACTCACTCCATCTCAACCTGGTTCTCCATCAACACCTTCAACAAATCCAACAAGTCCGGTGAAACCGACAGACCCAAGTCAACCAGAAACTCCAGTAGTTCCTACAGACCCAAGTCAGCCAACAACACCGCCTAATCCGGCTAATCCGGCTAACCCAGTGGGTCCAGTAACTCCAACGATGCCATCGGCACCAGAAAATGGTGAAGCACCACAAGCTCCAGCGGCTTCATCAGAAGCTAAAGGACAAGCTGAACTTCCAAACACTGGTACAGAAGACAATGCTAGCTTAGCGGCACTTGGACTTTTAGGTGTCTTGAGTGGATTTGGACTTGTTGCTCGCAAGAAAAAAGAAGACTAAATCTAATTAGATTTTCTGATAAGAATAAGGAGTAGGATATCATATCCGCTCCTTTTTCTATGTAAATTATGAGGTAATTTTTAATCTTTTTTTGAAAGTTGTTATAGAGTTGTTAATCATATTTCTGAATCTATTAATTATCTTTGCTTTTTTATATATTTATATCAATTAAAATATCGAATTGCTTGACATAATGAATAGATAGAGTTATTATGTTTATTATACAATAGGTGAAGTCGGGACTTTTCTTGGTATCAATTTGAGGGTCTTACTGACTTTTCTTGATGTAAATAAAATATAAGCAAAGGAGTAGTAATGTACTCACGAACAAAAAAATATCATGGACAAAAAGTTCAACGATTTTCAATCCGAAAGTATAGTTTCGGTGCAGCATCGGTAGCGATTGCTGCGCTTATGATGTTTGGAGGTGGAGCCACTGCAAAAGCTGATACTATTCAAGGAAACGATGCAAGAACGAGCTCAAATTTGTCTAATCCACAGTCATCGCCATCTCAAGAAAGCTTAAATCACGAAGAGAATGTTGCGAGTCCTGATACCAAGAGAGAAGAAATTCCTTCTAAAGATCCAGTTTCTAAACCAGTAGTAACTTCAGCTGAAGCTTTAGTTAATGAAGATAAGCTAGCGCCAGAAAATATTGCAAAGGTAGACTTCAGTAAGTTATCAGAAGCGATTTCACGTATTCAATCAGCTATCGATAAAGTTGAAATTAGTAATAAAACATCAAAAACTATTGAGGATGCAAAGGCAACACTATTAGAAGCTCAAGCTTTATCAGCAAATGATAAAGCAACTCAGGTAGAGGTAGATAAAACTGTTGCAAGATTAAGAGAAAAGGCTTTTGTAATTGAGAGTATGCCAAAAGTGTCTCCTACTGTAGAAGATAAATCAGAAACAGAAGCTAAAGTAGAAAAAACAAATAAAAACCAAGATCCACGAAACGGAAAAGCAATTCCTGGTAAAGGGGAAAGTGGGTTTAGAGCGACTCCTACTGGTGTAGGAGAACAAGCAGCAGAAGGTCCTACTAGTAATAATAAAAGAGGGGTAGGAGCTAACCCAGTAGATAACGTTATTTCAAGTTTGAAAAATCAATTTGGAGATATTGATTTTAATACTCCAGATGTTGAAACAAAATCTGCTACTGTTGAAAATCAATATTCAAGAAATAGTACTAGTTCTCCAAATCCAGCTCCAGTAAAACTTGGTAAAATTACTTATAATTGGAAAGAAAAGAGAATTGAAAATGAAATTGATGGATGGAAAATAGAAGGGACAAATAATTATGTAACAGCGATTAAACCAGAAGCTCCAACAGAAGTTGCAGCGGATAGACCTGCTGGATTTGATCCGAAACCATCTAAAGTTTACGATAATAATGGAAGTATTGACAGACAATACAATGATACTCCTGTTCCAGGAAATCCATTAGCACCTAATAAAGCTAATCAAAACTATGCAAATGGTGTTAACTACTCAAGTGTACCTGGTGTTCCTTTAAATAATGCAGCACATTCAGCTGTAGGGAAAGATTATTATATTCAATTAAATAAGAAAGGTACACAAATTTCGAAAGAATTTAATGTTAATCCGAACTCTAGATTATACCTAAGTGTTCTAACAGGTGGTGCCTATGGGAATATGGGTACTGCTGGTACTGGTGAAAAAGTAGAAATTACAGTTAGAGATGCAGATACAGGTGAAGTTTTAAGAACGCTAACAGATGCGAATAATCATAATGAAACTACACACGTTTCAACTCCGTATGGTGATGGAGGGAATGGTAATGGTTTTGGTTTCTGGAGAACGATTATCAATACTCCAAATACTACTAAGAAAATTAAAGTAACCATTAAAGCATTAGAGGATGGTCCCGCATTTAATAAAACTTATCCAGTAAAAGGAAAAACAGAAATTGAAGATGGATACTTTGTTGGTGGAGTTAACTTAACTGTTGGTGCTGCTTTAGAAATGACGACAGATGTTGTTCGTAATAATACCACGTCCGCTTATGGAGAAGATACTCTCTATAAAGACAAAGAATCAGGTCAATTAAAAGTTACTGTGAAAAACGTTGGTGGGTTACCAACGTACGGCGCTTATGAATACACAATTAAAATTCCTGAAGGTGTAGAATTAAAAGATTCAGTTAAAAAAGCGAATGCATGGAATTGGCCTGGTCCTTACCAAGTGGTATCATATGATGAAACAACTAGAACACTTAGATTGAAATTCAATGCGGGGGATTCTGATCCTGCTAAAAATGGAACTCGGACATTCGGTATTGATTTCACAACAGCGAAAAACTTCAAAGGGACAGCTACTTTCAAGGTAACTGCAGAAATTAAAGAAGGATTTACAGATTTACAAGGAAACAGGGTATTAGAAAATACAGGTGTTGTAAATCCAAATAGTCCATATAGAAATACATTTAATGCACTAGGAAATACAGATAATCCTGATTATTATTACAATAAAACAATTTATATTGATACTGTTAAACCTGTTGCTCCTACAGTAGAACCAGTCCATACAGATAGTATTAATGGCGAAAAAACTGATAAAAATCAACCTACAGAATTATTAATTTCTGTACCAACAGAAAAAGATCCTAATTTAACAGATGTACCTAGAGAAAAACAAGATATCGCTGACAATGATCAAAATAATGGAACAAATAGAAATGCTGATACAGAAGTAAAAAATATTGAACGTGCAATTGGTGGATTAACTTCATTGAAAGTTACTTTACCAAATACTAAAACACCAATTACTTTAACGAAGAAAGCAGATGGTTGGTATAATGGTGCAACAAAAGTTGAAGTACGTGATGGTAAATTAGTTGTTCCAGTTCCAGCAGGTACAGATTTAACGGAAGCGAATGAGACAACAAATCCGGACAAACGTATCAAAGTTACTGTGCTTGACAAAGCAGGTAACGAATCAGATCCAGCTTACGCTAATGTTCTAAACGAAGCTCCAACAGTAGCAGTTGAGAAAAAAGATTTATATGTTTATAAAACAAAAGAAGCTGACAAATGGAACAATGCTAAAGTTTTAGAAAAAGCTAAACCTTCTGCAACTGACTTAGAAGATGATCGTGATGGTGTTGATTCTACTAAACCAACAATCGCAGTAAGTGATGCAGGTAACCTAGATACAACTAAAGTTGGAGATTACACTGTAAAAGTTCAATCAACTGATAGTGAAGGTAAGAAATCAACAGAAGCCGATGTAACGGTACACGTATTAGACTTAATTACAGTAGATCCTACAGTAACAACTGATCCAACAAATCCAAGCACAACAGCTCCAGTATCTCCAAAAACAGCAGATACACCTGTAAAAGAAGGAGATGAAAATCTTGGTAAATATCCAGCAGGAGTTACTCGTGAGGACTTAGTTAAAGAAGTTACACGTACAATTAAGTATCTAAAAGAAGAAGATGCAAACAAAGATAATGCTACTCCTTTATATGCTGAAAAGGTGCAAAAAGTAACTTACAAACGTACAGCAACAGTTAATCCTGAAACAAAAGAAGTAACTTACTCTGATTGGGAAGTTTACAATGAAGCGGATAAACTAACTGATGCTAAAGCAGATGGTACTAATGGTAAGTATAACTCAGTTGAATCTCCAGTTATTAATAATTATTTATTAGTGGATAATGCGGATAAACTTGTTCCAGAAAAAGATGCTCCTAAGCCAGCACAAAACGGAACAGCAACTTCTGAAGTGAAGAAAGTTCTTTATAAAGAAATTGGTTCATTTGTACCAAACTATCCAGCAGGTAAGAAACCACAAGGAGCACCAGATAAGATCTCTTATCCAAATAACCCAAATGATCCAACGATTCCAGGTGATTTTAGCACAATAACAATTCCATATGTTCCAGGTTATACTCCAGTATATAATGGACAAGAATTAACACCGAAAAATCCAAATGATCCAACTCAAGGCTATAAAGTTCCAGATGGATTTACACCAACGGATAAATTTGGGGAATCACCAATTACATATACACCTTCTACTCAAACAGCTAAAGTAGTGATTGAGAAGAAAGTCGATGGAGCCGCAAATGAAGTGGTTTCTAGCTTTGATTTAACAGGTAAATCTGGTTCAGAATTACCAGCAAATACAGATATTGACAACAAAATCAAAGAACTTAAGAACCAAGGTTATGAAGTAGAAAGTGATGACTATAATACTCAGGATAATCATCATCCAATTTTTGATGACAAGGAAGATATTAACCCAACAGATGGTTCATCAGCACCTTCTCAAACATTTAAAATTGTGGTTAAACCTAGAATCATTGAAGTACCTTCATCAACACCACATGAAAAAGATAGTCCAGTAGATCCAAATGGGGATACCCCAGAACTTAAATGGCCTGAGGGATTAGCTGAATCTGACTTGAATACAACAGCTAAACGTGTGATTTCATATGTGAAGAAAGATTCAGATACAGCAGCTGAAGAAAAAGCTAAGGATGATACTGTTCAAACGGTGCCATTCACAAGAAAAGCAACCGTTAATCTTGTCACAAAAGAAGTAAGCTATACTGATTGGGAAAGTCCAAATAAAACATGGGATAAAGTTGGAGTAGATGTTCTACCAGGATATATTGCTGATAAAAAAGAAATTCCAGCTAAAGAAGCAGTAACTCCTGCAAAAGATACAAAAGTAATCCCTGATGAAACGGATAAAGTTACTTATACGAAGATTGGAAGCTGGATTCCTGTTGATCCAACCACTGGTAAGGATGGAGATCCGATTCCATTCCCTAACGATCCAAATGATCCAACCAAGACTGGTGAAATTACACAAATTATTCCTCATAAAGATGGATATACTCCAAAAGATGGAAATGGAACACCATTAGAACCAGTAAATCCTGCAAATCCAGAAGAAGGTTATAAACCACCAAAAATTACGGATCCAAAAGCAAATATCAAGATTACCTATGATAAAGACGATCAAAAAGCAAAAGTAAAATTTGTTTCAGTAGATGATGAAGGTGTTGAAACACCATTAGATACGAAATATAATATTGATGATCTTACTGGTAAATCAGGAGATAAAATTCCAGAAGAAAAAGTTCAAGCACGTGTTGATGTTTTGAAATCTATGGGATATGATGTTGTAGATAATCCATTTGATCAGGATCCAACATTTGATACTAAGAAAGAAATAGATCAAGAGTTTACAATTAAAGTTAAACCACAAGTTTCAACTGCAAAACCTGTTTATGTAGTAGAAGGAGATAAACCATCTTCAGAAAAATTGAAAGATGCTGTTACTACTAAAGGAAATGAGAAAACAGTAGATGAAACTAAACTTCCTGATACAACTGATAAAGTTGGGGATGACACATTAACAGCTCCTGTGACAGTGACATATGGTTCAGGGGATAATAAACGTGAAGAAACTGTTAATGTACCGATTAAAGTTGTTGAAGGATATCCACAAATTGTCCCAGTAGATCCAAAAGAAGCTCCAAAAGCAGAAGATAGTATCAATCCAGATGATTATCCAGCTGGTTCTAAATTCACTTACGAAAAAGAACCAGATACAACAACACCTGGAGATAAAGGGGTTAAGGTTATTGTTACTGATGAAAATGGAAATGAACTAGTAAGAGTTCCAGCAACAGTACGTGTAGTTGACAGTATTCCACAATACGTTGTGGCTGATAAAGCTAATAAACAACCAGAAGCTAAACAAAGTATCACACCGGGTGAATATCCAGACGGAACGGAATTTACTTATGAAACTCCAGTAGATACAACTACATCGGGAGAGAAAGATGTAGTCGTTGTGGCTAAAGTTGGTGAGGATACGATTGTTAAAGTTCCAGCTAAAGTTGTGGTAGTAGATCCTGAAGTGCAATATGTATTTGAAAATCCTCAAAATACACAACCAGATCCATCTGAAAGCATTAATCCTGATCAATATCCAGACGGAACTAAGTTCACCTATAAAGATGGTGATGTAGATACAACAACACCTGGAGATAAGAAAGTAACAGTAGTTGCGAAAGATGGTGAAGATAAACTTGTAGAAGTCCCTACGGTTGTTAAAGTATTACCAGTTGTTAAACCAACGGGAGTAACAGTACTTAAAGATAGTACAGATTTAGAAACAATGGTTAAAGCAAAAGCTCAAGAAGTGGTGGATGCATTACCAAAAGATAGTATTCCTGCAGGTGTAACAGTAACTGTTAAAGAAGTGAAAGAAAAACCTGAAACAACTGCTACAGGAGAACAAAAACCAGCTAAGGTAGTTATTGAATATACTGATGATAAAGGCCGTGTAGTTGGTTCTAAAGAAGTAGAAGTTCCGGTAACGGTAGTTGGTTCAACATCAAAATCATTGGTAGTCTTTGAAGGTGATACAGTAGAATCTAAAACTGTTCAAGATGCAGTAACACCAGGAGCTAATGGAACTAGAGGTAATCCTGTAATTCCAGAAGACCTAACAAAAACAACAGGTAAGAAAGAAGTAACGGTCCCTGTAACTTACGACGGAATTAAAGATTCAGAACAAGTGAAAGTACCAGTGACAGTATTGCCAGTTGCTAAAGGTGAAGTAACAGTACCAAAAGGTGAAACTACAGATAAAGTTAAAGAAGTAGCTAAAGCTAAAGCAGAAGAAGTAGCAAACTCAGCAGATTTCAAAGCTAAATTACCAGATGGTGCCAAAGAAGTAGAAGTTGGAGCGATTACAGAAGAAGTGCTTGCAACCATTACATCGGAAGCAGGAACAAACAAAGGAACTGTAAAAGTCCCAGTAACCTATACAGTAGATGGCGTTAAGTATACAAAAGATGCAGAAATTACTGTAAGTGTAGTTGGTTCAAATGCTGATCAAGTATACGTTGTTGAAGGCGATAAACCTGAAATAGCTAAAGTAAAAGATGCAGTAACACCAGGACAAGGTGGAACAGTACAAGATCCAACAGAAGCTGATTTACCAGATACAAAGGATAAAGTTGGAGCAACCGATGTAACAGTACCAACTAAAGTTAAGTATGCAAATGGTGAAGAGACAGTAAAAGTCCCAGTGACAGTATTACCAAAAGTAACCCCAGAAGGTGTAACAGTTCTTAAAGATAGTGATAAGCAAGAACTAGAAAAAGCTATTAAAGAACAGGCTGAAAAAGCAGCTAATAACGTGAAGGGGCTTCCATCAGGAGTTACTGTAACAGTTACAGAAGTTAAAACAGGAACAGTACCACCTACAGCAACAGTTGGTGTACAAATCCCAGCGACAGTAGTGGTAGAGTATGTGAAAGATGGTAAAGTAGTTGCGACTAAAGAGGTACCTGTACCTGTTAACGTAGTAGAAGTCGTTCCAGTCTCAATAGAGACACCAGTCACCTCTACCCCATTAACACCAGAGGATTACACTAAAGGCATCAAGATTCCAGAAGGTGGTAAGGTCACAAATGTTGAAAACATTCCAGACTTAACAACACCAGGTAAGAAAGATCCAGTTAAAGTAACGGTTGAATTACCAAATGGAAAAGTGATTACAGTAGAAGTCCCAGTTAATGTAACACCTGTTAAGGAAATTGAGACACCAGTCACATCTACCCCATTAACGCCAGAGGATTACACTAAAGGCATCAAGATTCCAGAAGGTGGCAAGGTCACAAATGTTGAAAACATTCCAGACTTAACAACACCAGGTAAGAAAGATCCAGTTAAAGTAACGGTTGAATTACCAAATGGAAAAGTGATTACAGTAGAAGTCCCAGTTAATGTAACACCTGTTAAGGAAATTGAAACTCCGGTTACGAAAACTCCATTAACACCAGAGGATTACACTAAAGGAATTAAGATTCCAGAAGGTGGCAAGGTCACAAATGTTGAAAACATTCCAGACTTGACAACTCCAGGTAAGAAGGATCCAGTTAAAGTAACGGTAGAATTACCAAATGGAAAAGTGATTACAGTAGAAGTCCCAGTTAATGTAACACCTGTTAAGGAAATTGAAACTCCGGTTACGAAAACTCCATTAACACCAGAGGATTACACTAAAGGCATCAAGATTCCAGAAGGTGGTAAGGTCACAAATGTTGAAAACATTCCAGACTTGACAACTCCAGGTAAGAAGGATCCAGTTAAAGTAACGGTAGAATTACCAAATGGAAAAGTGATTACAGTAGAAGTCCCAGTTAATGTAACACCTGTTAAGGAAATTGAAACTCCGGTTACGAAAACTCCATTAACACCAGAGGATTACACTAAAGGCATCAAGATTCCAGAAGGTGGCAAGGTCACAAATGTTGAAAACATTCCAGACTTAACAACACCAGGTAAGAAAGATCCAGTTAAAGTAACGGTTGAATTACCAAATGGAAAAGTGATTACAGTAGAAGTCCCAGTTAATGTAACACCTGTTAAGGAAATTGAAACTCCGGTTACGAAAACTCCATTAACGCCAGAGGATTACACTAAAGGCATCAAGATTCCAGAAGGTGGCAAGGTCACAAATGTTGAAAACATTCCAGACTTGACAACACCAGGTAAGAAAGATCCAGTTAAAGTAACGGTTGAATTACCAAATGGAAAAGTGATTACAGTAGAAGTCCCAGTAACAGTCACTCCAAAAGCGACTCCAGCTCCAAGAGAAACAGTTAAAACTACCCCAATCGTAGTAGAGGTTGGAACTCCAATTGGCAAAGATGATGTTAAGAAACATGTTGAGTTACCAAAAGGTGCCGAAATCGTAGAAGTTGGAGAAATCCCAGCAACTGATACGGCAGGACAAAAACCAAGTGTTAAAGTAAAAGTGAAACTACCATCAGGAGAAATCATAGAGGTAGAAGTCCCAGTAACAGTCATACCTAAGCATGTTGAACCATCAACTCCAAACCAACCAGCTTCTCAACCATCAACACCTAAAAATGTTGAAGTTCAAAAAGAACTTCCTAATACAGGTACAGAAGCCGACTCTAGCTTAGCAGCACTTGGACTTTTAGGTGTCTTGAGTGGATTTGGACTTGTTGCTCGCAAGAAAAAAGAAGACTAATTCTAATTAGATTTTCTGATAAGAATAAGGAGTAGGATATCATATCCGCTCCTTTTCTTTTTGGGATTGAGATGAGAGTTATCATAGCATTGGTTAAAAATTTTCGGTGGTTTTATTGTCAATTCTCTGTAGATTTTCTCGTTCTAATCCCATATAGACAAGATTACAGAATCATGATCTATAAGTTGTCTAACTTGACTTTCTTGATGGGAATGATATAATGGTTGTAACAAAAAATATTACAACAGAAAAGAGGACTATTTATGACCTATGAATACAAGAGCCACATTTATTTAGCAGAGGCAGTTTTAAATGTAAAGGATTTGGCAAGTCAAACAGCCTTTTATCAGCAAGTTATTGGTTTAGAAATCTTATCTAAAACTGAGACAGAGGTAGTTCTAGGCCTGGGTGGAAAAGCCTTGGTACACTTGATTCAAGCACAAGAGAGCGGAGAAGTGAGGGAACATTATGGCCTTTATCATCTGGCAATTCTCTTGCCGACACGAAAGGCTTTGGCAAATGTCTTAAAACACCTGACAGATTTACAGATTCCTCTTGTCGGCGGTGCAGACCACGGTTACAGTGAGGCTCTTTACTTGGAGGATTTGGAGGGGAACGGCATTGAACTCTATCGAGATAAGCCGGTTTCCACATGGGATATTCGAGAAGATGGACGTATTATCGGGGTCACTGAGGCTCTTGCGGCACAGGCTATCTATGAGTTGGGGGAAAGAGTAGAGCCCTTTATCCTAGCAGAAGGTACGAGAATGGGCCATATCCATCTTTCCGTCAAGGATAGTCGAAAGTCCAGCCAGTTTTATCAAAAGGTGTTAGGACTAGAGGATAAGTTCAGTGTGCCTAGCGCTAGTTGGATTGCGGCTGGAGATTACCATCATCATTTAGCAGTCAATGAATGGGGAGGAAAAGGCTTAGCTCCGCGTAAGGCAGGCTTGCCAGGTTTGGCTTATTATGTTATTGAAGTCGCACATAAAGAAGAACTGTTAACGATTGCGCAACGAGCACAAGAAGTTGATGCACCAATCAAGTGGCTGACATCGAGCCAGTTGGAAATCATAGACCAAGATGGAATTGTGACTCGTATTCGTTTAGCAAGATAAAACTAGGGATTTCTATCGAGTTATCAGCAAGACTAGTTTGCTTTTTGAAAAGTCTTTGATAACAGAACTGCGTGAGCTGGATGGGCGAGAATTTTGACAAAGAAGATGATTAGAGATATAATGAAGAAAAATCGAGCAAGGAAAAAGAAATGACAAACTCAAAGTATATTACTCGTTTGAAACGTTCAGAGGGCCAGTTGCGTGGGATTCAAAAGATGATTGAAGAGGATCGTGACTGTGCTGATATTGTGACGCAATTGACAGCCGTGAAATCTAGTGTAGAGCGCGTGATTGAGATGATAATTACCGAAAACCTTACTGAATGTATCAATCAGCCACTAGATGATCCTGAAGCTCAAAAGGAACGCCTAGAAAAGGCTATCCGATACTTGATTAAACGGAAATAAAGAGATGAGAGTTGCAAAGATCTCTGCTAGTAGAATAGTTTAATGTGAATCAAGAGAGGCTGGAAAAAGTCTTTAAAATAAAAGAACGCATACTATCAGGTGTTGAAAGCCTTGATAGTATGCGTTTTATTGTGGGGAAATTTACTTCATTTTCTCCTGAAGTTGAGTTTTTGCCCAGCTCCTTTTGATTATTCTACTTGACCTGGCCAAGCATTCATGCCACCTTCTACATTGGTAACAGTGAGGCCTTGGGCGCTGAGAAATTGGCAGGCAGAGGCAGAACGTACTCCTCCTTGACAGATGACATGGTATGTACGGTCAGAATTGAGTTCTTTGTAGCCCTGCTCTAAGGTACTTAACGGAAGATTTTTGGCACCTGGTGCATGTCCTGCTTGGAATTCATGTGCTTCACGGACATCGATAAGCTCTAAATTTTCATTTTGATATTTTTCATAAAAGTCAGCCATACTGATACTAGTTTCCATATTCTACTCCTTCTGGGTTAGCCATTTTGTATAGTGAATAAGCGCCGTCAAGGTTTTGGACGGTAAATCCTGCTTGCTTGAGGATACGCTCTGCGATATAGCTGCGCAAACCACTGTGGCAGCTGACGATGTAGGCTTGGTTCTTGTCCAGTTCATTCAAGCGTTCCCGTAGTTCGTTTAGGGGGATGTGTATAGTGTCTATCTTAAGTCGACCACTTTGGAGTTCGCCACTGGTCCGCACGTCTAGGAATTTCTTTCCCTTAGCCAGTTCGTCTTCGAGATGGTACCATTGAACGTTGTCGCTGAGATCTTCGATAAGGTTTAAGGCTGCGTAGCCCAGCATATTGACGGGATCCTTGGCAGAACCAAATGGTGGCGCATAGGTAAACTCTAACTCTGGTAAGTCAAAGACGGTGAGATTTCCCTTGATAGCAGTTGCTAGGATATCGATTCGCTTGTCAACGCCTTTCTTACCAACTCCTTGGGCACCGTAGATTTTTCCAGTGGTTGGGTCAAAGAGGAGCTTCAAGGTTATATCAGTAGCTCCTGGGTAATAACCGGCGTGGTCTTTTCCGCTGACATGAAGTGCCTTGTAAGGAAGTTGATTCATGATAAGGATATGTTCGCTGAGACCAGTCGAAGCAGCTGTCATATCAAAGGCACGAACGATAGCAGTGCCGATACTGCCCTTGTTTGTACGTTCTAGTCCTGCGATGACGTCTGCCACTTGGCGTCCCTGACGATTGGCAGGAGAAGCGAGAGAGATGAGGGCATCTTGGCCTGTGATTTCTTGCTTGACAATGATAGCGTCACCGACAGCATAAATATCTTTTTGACTGGTTTCGTAATGTTCATCGACTAGGATACCACCACGAAGTCCCAGTTCAATCCCCGCAGCTTTTGCCAGTCCGTTTTCAGGTTCAACACCGACAGAAAGGATAGTGAGGGCAGAAGTGATCTTTTGCCCGTTTTCGAGAACGATGACTTTTCCTTGGTCTTCAAATCGAGTCGCAGACTGAGAAGTGATAACGCGAACACCGTTTTTAACCAATTCTGCTTGGACAAAGGCTGCCATTTCTTGATCTAATGGTGGCAAGACATGGGGTGCTTTCTCAACAATAGTAACTTGCAGGCCACGTTTTGCCAGATTTTCAGCCATTTCAAGCCCGATAAAGCCTGCACCAATAACGACAGCTTCTTTTGGATGATTGTCCAAGGCTGCCATGATTTCATCGAGATCGGGAACATTGCGAAGAGTGTAGGCGTTCTTAGCTTCTACCAAGCCTTCAATGGTAGGAACAAATGGTTTAGCTCCTGGGGAGAGGATCAGCTTGTCGTAGCTTTCTGTGAATTCCTGTCCATCATGGCGTACGGTCACAGTGTGCTTTGCTGGCGAAATGCTGATGACTTCATGGAAAGGACGAACATCCAAATTAAAGCGTGCTTTGAGACTTTCAGGAGTTTGGACCAATAAGCTATCACGGTTTGCAATTTCTCCTGAAACATAGTAAGGAAGTCCGCAGTTTGCAAAGGAAACAAAGGGACCTTTCTCAAAAATAGTGATTTCAGCGTCTTCCATGAGACGTCTGAGGCGGGTTGCTGCTGACATACCGCCTGCAACTCCTCCGACAATGATAATTTTCATTGACTTTCTCCTTTATATATCTAGATGACCTTACCTGTCCAAGCGCTCATACCGCCTCGGACATTGATGACATCATATCCTTTTTTCTTTAGCTTTTTCGCAGCTAGTTTGCTTCGCACACCAGAATGACAAATGACATAGAGTGTTTCTTTTGTCGCTGGTGTATAAGATCCGATTTCGGTTAGAGGGACATTCTTGGCATTTTTGATATGACCTCTATGGAATTCAGTAGACGTCCGAACATCCAGTAGCTGAATCGGTTCTCTGAGTTTAGCTTCTAACCCGCTGGTAGAAATACTGTCAATTTTTGTAAATAAGTGAAACATAAGCACCTCCGAATATACCCTTATGGGGTATATTAAACCATGAAGTCAAGCTTTTGTCAAGCAAGTTGTTTTGACTTGGTGGAGATTGGTTGCGATTGTATTGTTTTTATTCTCAGTGTATCAGCTTCTTTCTTGACACTTTGTCAGCTTTTGATACAATAGTACAAAATTAGAGGAGGTAGGCTATGATTCAGAAACATGCGATTCCTATTTTAGAGTTTGATGACAATACTCAGGCGGTCATCATGCCCAATCACGAGGGGCTGGACTTGCACTTGCCCAAGAAGTGTGTCTATGCATTTTTAGGTGAAGAGCTTGACCGCTATGCGAGGGAAGTAGGGGCGGACTGTGTCGGCGAATTCGTTTCAGCCACCAAGACCTATCCAGTCTATGTCGTGAACTACAAGGGCGAGGAAATTTGTCTGGCTCAGGCTCCTGTTGGTTCCGCTCCAGCAGCCCAGTTTATGGATTGGTTGATTGGCTATGGTGTGGAGCAGATTATTTCCACCGGTACTTGTGGTGTGCTAGCTGATATAGAGGAAAATGCCTTTCTAGTACCTGTTCGGGCTCTGCGAGATGAGGGAGCTAGTTACCACTATGCGGCACCTTCTCGTTATATGGAAATGCAGTCAGAGGCTATTGTTACTATTGAGCAAGTTTTGGAGGCCAGAGGGATTTCCTATGAAGAAGTCATGACATGGACGACAGACGGTTTTTATCGAGAAACGGCTGAAAAGGTGTCTTATCGTAAGGAAGAAGGCTGTGCTGTTGTGGAGATGGAGTGTTCTGCGCTTGCGGCAGTAGCCCAACTGCGTGGGGTTCTCTGGGGAGAATTGTTGTTCACAGCTGATTCTTTAGCAGACTTGGATCAGTACGATAGTCGTGACTGGGGTTCAGAAACTTTCGAGAAGGCCTTGGAACTCTGCCTTGAGATTGCCTTTCAGTTCTAGCTACTCTTCTTCTTTTTATGGTACAATGGATGTATGTTATTTAAATTATTTGTGAAAAAAATTGAAAGAGCCTTGGGCGGACTTTCGCCAGCTCGTCGGATTTTTCTGAGTTTCGCTGGAGTTATTTTTATAGGTTCTCTTCTTTTGAGTTTGCCTTTTGTTCAGGCAAGTGGTTCTCAGGCTACTTATTTTGACCATCTCTTTACGACGGTGTCCATGGTCTGTGTGACTGGTCTTTTTACGCAACCAGTGGCTACTACCTATAATGTCTGGGGGCAGTTGATTTGTATGCTCTTGATACAGATTGGTGGTTTGGGGCTCATGACCTTTATCGGGATTTTTTATATCCAAGGCAAGCAAAAGCTTAGCCTGCGTAGTCGTGAAACCATTCAGGAGAGTTTTAGTTATGGGGAAAGTAAGTCTTTGAAGTCCTTTATGCGGTCTATCTTTTTGACGACTTTTCTGGTGGAGGGCTTGGGTGCCTTTCTACTAAGTTTCCGTTTTATTCCTGAGTTCGGCTGGGGAAGGGGCATTTTTACCTCCATCTTTTTAGCCATTTCAGCCTTTTGTAATGCTGGTTTTGATAATTTCGGCAGTAGCAGTTTAGTGGCTTTTCAGACGGATCCCTTGATCAATCTGGTCATTGCTGGTTTGATTATCACGGGTGGTCTCGGCTTTATGGTCTGGTTTGACTTAGCAACCCAGTTTGATAAGAAGAAAAAACGCCGTCTGCGTTTCCACACCAAGTTGGTTCTCTTCTTGACTGCAGGGATTTTGCTGTTTGGGACAGTATCTACACTCTTTACGGAGTGGCACAATCCAGGAACCATTGGCAATCTCAGCGTTCCAGAGAAAGTGCTGGTTAGCTTTTTCCAAACCGTCAGCATGAGAACAGCTGGCTTTGCCTCTATTGACTACACTCAAGCTCGGCCTGTGACCTTGTTTATCTATATCCTACAGATGTTTCTGGGTGGAGCGCCTGGAGGAACGGCTGGGGGGCTCAAGATTACGACTTTCTTTGTCTTGTTGGTTTTTGCGCGTAGTGAATTGCTGGGCCTACCTCATGCCAATGTTGCGCAGAGAACCATTGAGGCTCGAACAGTCCAAAAATCCTTTAGTGTCTTCATTATCTTTTTGATGACCTTCTTGTTGGGTTTGGTGTTGCTGGGAATTACAGCAGAAGGAACACCGCGCTTTATCTACCTCATGTTTGAGACCATTTCGGCCCTTGCGACAGTTGGGGTAACGGCAAATCTGACACCAGAACTGGGCAAGTTAGCTCTCAGCATTGTCATGGTACTCATGTTTATTGGCCGTATCGGTCCCTTGACCTTGCTGGTCAGTCTAGCTGACTACCAGCCTGATAAAAAAGATTTGATTCAGTATATGAAAGCAGATATTAGTATTGGATAAGAAAGGAAGAATGATGTCAGATCGTACGATTGGAATTTTAGGTTTGGGGATTTTCGGGAGTAGTGTCCTGATGGCCCTAGCCAAGCAAAATATGAATATTATTGCCATTGACGACCACGCCGAGCGTATCAATCAATTTGAGCCAGTTTTGGCGCGTGGAGTTGTGGGCGATATTACAGATGAGGAACTCCTCAGAACTGCAGGAATTGATACCTGTGATACGGTTGTAGTGGCAACAGGGGAAAATCTAGAGTCGAGTGTGCTTGCAGTTATGCATTGTAAGAGTCTAGGGGTACCAAGGGTTATTGCAAAGGTCAAAAGCCAGACAGCTAAGAAGGTGCTGGAAAAAATTGGTGCCGACTCAGTTATCTCACCTGAGTATGAAATGGGGCAGTCTCTAGCGCAGACCATTCTCTTTCATAACAATGTGGATGTCTTTCAGCTGGATAAAAATGTGTCTATTGTGGAGATGAAGATTCCGAGTGTTTGGGCAGGTCAGAGCCTGAGCCAGCTAGATCTACGTGGCAAATACAATCTCAATGTCCTAGGGTTTCGTGAACAAGAAAATTCACCGCTGGACGTCCAATTTGGTCCCAATGATCTCTTGAAAGCCGATGCCTATATCTTGGCGGTTATTAACAACCAGTATCTAGATGACTTGGCAGAATTAAATTCGTAAAAAAATTAATATAAGTATTTCATAAGAGGGATTTAAGAAAAATTTTAACTTTTTCTTAATCCTTTTTAATTTTAGGAGATTATACTAGAGTCATCAAATAAAGAAAAACTCTAAGGAGAATCCTATGAAATTCAATCCAAATCAAAGATATACACGTTGGTCTATTCGCCGTCTTAGTGTCGGTGTTGCCTCAGTTGTTGTAGCCAGTGGCTTCTTTGTCCTAGTTGGTCAACCAAGTTCTGTACGTGCTGATGTTGTCAATCCGACCCCTGCTCAAGTTGTGCCAGATGCTACTTCGGTGAGTGAAAAGAGTGACTTACCAGTAGAACTTCTCAAAGAAACAGTCGATACCGCTCTTCCATCAGAGCAGGTAGACTCAACACCTAAAGCAAGCTTGGATGCTACAAGCTCTCCAGAAAAAGCAGATGCAGGTGCTAAAGAGCCAGTAGTAGCACCAAAAGAAGAAGTACAAGCAAAACCAGAATCTAAGAAAGAAACAGAAGATGCGGTTAAACCTGTGGAAAGTCCTGTAGCTACAGTTGCTGGACAAGACCGTGAAGCAAGTGAAGCGCAGCCAGCAACTACCCCAGCCGAAGTACAAAAAGGTGTGGCTGACAATACTAAAGACACAGTAGATGTCCCAGCCGCTTACCTAGACAAAGCTAATTTCCCTGGACCGTTCACAGCCGGTGTCAACCAAGTCATTCCATACGAATTCTTCGCCGGAGATGGTATGTTAACTCGCCTTATCTTGAAAGCCTCAGACAAGGCTCCATGGTCAGACAATGGTTCAGCTAAAAATCCCGCCCTTCCACCAGTAGAGAAATTGGGCAAAGGTCTCTACTTCTATGAAGTAGACTTGGCAGGTACTCAAGGAAAATCAGATAAAGAGCTTCTAGACCTCTTGAAACAAAACGGCACTCAAAGCTACAAGGCGACTATCAAGGTGTACGGCGCTAAAGATGGCAAGGCTGATTTGACAAATCTCGTAGCGACTAAGGATTTGGATGTCAACTTGAACGGCTTGACTACCCCAGCTGAAGTGCAAAAAGGCGTGGCCGACAACACCAAAGACACAGTAGATGTTCCAGCTACATACTTGGACAAGGCTAACTTCCCAGGCCCATTCACAGCTGGTGTCAACCAAGTCATTCCATATGAATTCTTTGCTGGTGACGGTATGTTGACTCGCCTTATCTTGAAAGCCTCAGACAAAGCCCCATGGTCAGACAATGGTTCGGCTAAAAACCCCGCCCTTCCACCAGTAGAGAAATTAGGTAAAGGCCTTTACTTCTATGAAGTAGATTTGGCTGGCACTCAAGGAAAATCTGATAAAGATCTTCTTGATTTCTTGAAACAAAACGGCACTCAAAGCTATAAAGCTACCATCAAAGTGTACGGTGCGAAAGATGGCAAGGCCGATTTGAGCAATCTAGTAGCGTCTAAGGATTTGGATGTTAATTTGAACGGCTTAACTACTCCAGCTGAAGTGCAAAAAGGCGTAGCCGACAACACCAAAGATACAGTAGACGTCCCAGCTACTTACTTGGACAAAGCTAACTTCCCAGGTCCATTCACAGCTGGTGTCAACCAAGTTATTCCGTATGAATTCTTCGCCGGAGACGGTATGTTGACTCGTCTGATCTTGAAAGCCTCTGACAAGGCCCCATGGTCAGACAATGGTTCAGCTAAAAATCCAGCTCTTCCACCAGTAGAAAAATTGGGGAAAGGTCTCTACTTCTACGAAGTAGACTTGGCCGGTACTCAAGGCAAATCAGACAAAGAGCTTCTAGACCTCTTGAAACAAAATGGTACTCAAAGTTATAAAGCTACTATCAAGGTGTACGGTGCTAAAGATGGCAAAGCAGACTTGAGCAATCTCGTAGCGACTAAAGAATTGGATGTCAACTTGAACGGCTTGACTACTCCAGCTGAAGTGCAAAAAGGCGTAGCCGACAACACTAAAGACACAGTAGATGTTCCAGCTACATACTTGGACAAAGCCAACTTCCCAGGCCCATTCACAGCTGGTGTCAACCAAGTCATTCCATACGAATTCTTCGCTGGTGACGGTATGTTGACTCGTCTGATTTTGAAAGCCTCCGACAAGGCTCCATGGTCAGATAACGGTTCAGCAAAAAATCCAGCTCTTCCACCAGTAGAAAAATTGGGCAAAGGTCTCTACTTCTACGAAGTGGACTTGGCAGGAACTCAAGGTAAATCAGACAAAGATTTATTAGACCTCTTGAAACAAAACGGCACTCAAAGTTATAAAGCTACTATCAAAGTGTACGGTGCGAAAGACGGCAAGGCAGACTTGAGCAATCTTGTAGCGACTAAGGATTTGACAGTAAACTTGCATGGACATCAGTCTCTGATTCCGATGCAGTCAGGTTTCGTCCCATCTTCTAATGGTTCAGCTATGCCGGCTCCAATGATGAATAGTCATCAAGATGCGTCTAAGATGAACGCTCAAATGCCTAGTGCCAATCAAGATGAGATGAAATCTAAAATGCCAGCTGCTAGTCAGGATAAGATGATGCCTAACAAAGAGCAGGATAAAACCATGAATACTAGCCAGCCTATGGCAACACCAGGCATGAAACAAGATCAGGATCAAGTTCCAGCAGCCTCAAGCAAAATGCCTGATGAAGGCAAGATGGCATCTAATAACAAGGTGTCAACTCCAATGACGGCTGATCAAATGAAAGACCAAAAAGACATGCTTCCATATACTGGTGAAGCCCAAACCTCAATGGCTACTATTGGATTCTTTGGATTAGCATTGGCTGGCCTGCTAGGTGGACTCGGTTTGAAAGCTAAAAAAGAAGAAAATGACTAGTCTAGCTACAGACTTTCTATCTAGGATATGAAAAATCTAGATATCGTTTAGAATGTTCGTAAAGAGATTAAAATAGTGTTATACTATTGTGGTATAGCACTGTTTTTTTCAAAGGAGAGACAGATGGGAAAGACAATTTTACTCGTTGACGACGAGGTAGAAATCACAGATATTCATCAACGTTATCTGGTTCAGGCAGGATATCAGGTTTTGGTGGCCCATGATGGAGTAGAGGCCTTAGAAATCTTCAAGCGAAAACCGATTGATTTGATTATTACAGATATCATGATGCCTCGGATGGATGGTTATGATTTGATTAGTGAGGTTCAGTATCAATCTCCAGATCAGCCTTTTCTCTTTATCACGGCTAAGACTAGCGAGCAGGACAAGATTTATGGCCTGAGCCTAGGGGCAGATGACTTTATTGCCAAGCCCTTTAGCCCTCGTGAGCTGGTTTTGCGTGTCCACAATATCTTGCGTCGCCTTCATCGTGGAGGTGAGACAGAAGTCGTCAGTCTCGGGGATTTACGGATGAATCACGGTAGTCATGAGGTCCAAGTCGGAGATGTGGCGCTTGATTTGACAGTCAAATCCTTCGAACTTCTATGGCTTTTAGCCAGCAATCCAGAGCGGGTTTTCTCTAAGACAGACCTCTATGAAAAGGTCTGGCAGGAAGACTATGTGGATGATACCAATACCTTGAATGTTCATATTCATGCTCTTAGACAGGAGTTGACTAAACATGCTAGTGCAGAAACACCGACCATCAAAACCGTCTGGGGCTTGGGCTACAAAATTGAGAAAGCACGAGGTAGTCAATGAAATTAAAAAGTTATATTTTAGTGGGGTATATCATTTCAACACTCCTAACGATTATCGTGGTTTTTTGGGCTGTTCAAAAAATGCTGATTGAGAAAAGCGAGATTTACTTTTTGCTTGGAATGACCATCGTTGCCAGCCTTGTCGGTGCTGGGATTAGTCTCTTTCTCCTGTCGCCGGTATTTACGTCGTTGGGCAAACTCAAGGAACATGCCAAGCGGGTAGCGGACAAGGATTTTCCTTCAAATCTGGAGGTTCAAGGTCCTGTAGAATTTCAACAATTAGGGCAAGCTTTCAATGAAATGTCCCATGATTTGCAGGCCACCTTTGATTCCTTGGAAGAAAGCGAACGAGAAAAGGGCTTGATGATTGCTCAACTTTCGCATGATATCAAGACCCCCATCACTTCGATCCAAGCGACGGTAGAAGGGATTTTGGATGGGGTTATCAAGGAAGGAGAACAGGACCATTATCTAGCAACCATTGGGCGCCAGACGGAAAGACTCAATAAACTGGTTGAAGAGTTGAATTTTTTGACCCTAAACGCAGCTAGAAATCAGGTGGAAACGACCAGCAAGGACAGTATTTTTCTGGACCAGCTCTTGATTGAGTGCATGAGTGAATTTCAATTCTTGATTGAGCAGGAGGAGCGAGATGTTCATTTACAGGTAATCCCAGAGTCTGCTCGGATTGAAGGAGATTATGCCAAGCTTTCTCGTATCTTGGTGAATCTGGTCAATAACGCTTTTAAATACTCAGCTCCAGGAACCAAGTTGGAAGTGGTGGCTAAGCTGGAAAATAACCAGCTTTCAATCAGTGTGACCGATGAGGGACAGGGGATTGCCCCAGAGGATTTGGAGAATATTTTCAAACGCCTTTATCGTGTAGAAACTTCGCGTAACATGAAAACAGGTGGTCATGGCTTAGGACTTGCGATTGCGCGTGAATTGGCCCATCAATTGGGTGGAGAAATCACAGTTACCAGCCAGTACGGCCTCGGAAGCACCTTTACCCTCCTTCTCAATCTCTCTGGCAGTGAAAATAAAGCTTAAAACCCCTTTACAAATCTAGTCATTCATGGTAGAATGGATTTTGTGCGAAATATCAGCAGGAAAGCATGAAGCTCGTCAACAGGTGTCTTATGATAAGTAACCTTGGCTGTTTAGGCGAAGGGCATCTGCACGAATCAGGGCTTTCTAAGTGACTATTTCCACCGAAATATTATTTATATCAGGAGGACATTCACATGTCACGTTATACAGGACCATCTTGGAAACAAGCTCGTCGCCTTGGCCTTTCACTTACAGGTACAGGTAAAGAATTGGCACGTCGTAACTACGTACCAGGACAACACGGACCAAACAACCGTTCTAAATTGTCAGAATACGGTTTGCAATTGGCTGAAAAACAAAAACTTCGTTTCACTTACGGTGTAGGTGAAAAACAATTCCGTAACTTGTTCGTACAAGCTACAAAAATCAAAGGCGGAATCCTAGGTTTCAACTTCATGCTTCTTTTGGAACGTCGTTTGGATAACGTTGTTTACCGTCTTGGTCTTGCGACTACTCGTCGTCAAGCTCGTCAATTCGTAAACCACGGTCACATCCTTGTTGACGGAAAACGCGTTGATATCCCATCATACCGCGTAACTCCAGGTCAAGTGATCTCAGTTCGTGAAAAATCATTGAAAGTTCCAGCTATCCTTGAAGCAGTAGAAGCTACTCTTGGACGTCCAGCATTCGTATCATTCGACGCTGAAAAATTGGAAGGTTCATTGACTCGCTTGCCAGAACGCGACGAAATCAACCCAGAAATCAACGAAGCACTTGTCGTTGAATTCTACAACAAAATGTTGTAATATTTTATTGAATCAGATAGGCTTTAGAGCCTTGATATTAAGCACTTTGGGGCACTTTCCCTTAGTGCTTTTTTGTTTTTACTACCCTTTTAGTTACCCTTAACCAATTTTAGGTATAGTAAGAGGGTAGCCCCAAAATGGGACACCCTTATTATTTATAGATTGCTAATAGCCGATTCAAAGATTGAGACGGCTTTTTTTGCTCCCTCTTTGGTAGCATGGACATAAGTGTTTAAAGTCATAGAGATATTAGAGTGACCTAATCTGTATTGCAAGTCTTTAGCCTCTATGCCAGCGTATAGCATGATTGTAGCGTGAGTGTGTCGGAAACCGTGGAAACTAATATCAGGAACGCCAGCGCTTTTAAAGTGGCCTTGTAGTCTCTTTCTTAATAAGCAAGCGTAGGCGTATTTTGTCGTAAATGGAGTGAAAACAATTCCCTCAGACCGTCCTAATTGCCATGACTGGACTTGTTGACGTTTTTTATATTGCTTGAGTAGGGAAACTGTAGCTTTATCAATATCAATTTCTCTTAGACCTGCTTTAGACTTAGGTGTATTTGTTTCTTGGTATCTATTCAGAGTCTTGGAAATGCTGATAATGCCTTTTTTAAGGTCAATATCAGACCACTCAAGAGCCAAAGCCTCACCGATACGGCACCCACTAGCCAGCAATGTTTTATAAAGCACGTAGTCAAAGAGATTTTCATAGCTAGACAGGTCCAGGTTATCCAGGTAGTCTAGAAACTGTTTAAGTTCCTGGTTGCTGAAAAACTTTACCTTATGTTCCTTGTTTTGTTGCTTACGTGGGATAATGACATCTCTAGCTGGGTTGTGTTGGATCGCTTGCATTGTAACTCCATACTGGAGAATACGGCGGTTTATATTGTTTAGGAAGCTATAGTTTGCATATGCTCCTTTTTCGCCTTTATTGGCCTTGTCAGCCCACTTATTGACTTGTTGCTGAATAACAGGAGTAGTAAGTTTATCTAACTTGTAATCGCCGAATACGGGCAAAAGATGAAGTCTCACAATTCCTTCCATGGATTGCTGGGAGTTTGGTTTGATTGTATTCTTGTAACTGTCCCACCATAGAGCGACTAGTTCCTTATAAGTAGTAATGGTTGGTTTTTCCTTAACACTATATCCATTGTTTGCAAAAGCATTAATGGCCTCTCTAGCTTTGATTTTAACGCCTGTTTTTGTTTTGGCAGTTACCGTAGTTCTAGCCTTTTTTCCAGTCAGTTTGTCAACTCCAAGATACACGCTGGAGCGATATACGATAGTCCCGTTTTTCTTTTTGTATTCTGTAATCTTCATGGTTTACTCCTTTTCCATCAGCAGGCAAGCAATTAGAAAAGATTTTGAGTTTATACCGTGCGAGGGGCTACGAGAACCCCCTTATTTTCGATTTTAAGCAGTCAGACGGTAAATCGTACCGTAATAGGAAACAAGGTTTATATGGGGCTTATATGAGGTTTGAAATAAGAGTAGGCTATTGATTTTTTGGGGGTAAATTAGCTACATTCCTATTCCAATCATTTGGAAAACCTAAAAGATTTAATATTTTGTTGTGTGATATTGAAGTCAACTTGTTTTCTAAGTTATTCATACGCTTTTTAATAGTATTGTGTAAAATAGCATATTCCATTTTAGATAGGAAACATTGGAGTACAATGAATATATGATAAATCGATTGTTTAGGATCGGTAGATTGAATATTATAAAGTGAGTGTAATGGTTCATAATAGACAACATTATTCTTGCACTTAAAATCTAATAAGCGATTCCCGTGGGCGCATAAATTCCGTAACTCATATATGTTATACATGAAGCTTAATAGTTCTTTCTCGGTATAAGGTTCGGTGAGGGAAAATTTTTCTTTTAAAAAACTTTTCATTCCTCTTGCAACTTTATCTTGAATTTCTGGAACATTCTCTAATATTTTATAAAGATCGTTAAACGAAAGATAATTTACGATAACCCAGAATGGAACTGCGCCATGTTTTTTATGGTGATTTTTTATTGGGTTGTTATTTTGGGAATTTATATTTTTATCAATAGTTTCCCAGATTTTTTTCCTTACAAAGAGAATATCTTTTGAATAAAAGCTTTTATCTCTATAAGCCTCTGCTTTTTTCAAAATATGGCAACGTTCGCTTATATAATAAGCTATTACTCCTCGTAGATGTTTTTCTACGCTAAGAGTAGCAGAAAAGAGAGAGTTTCTTATTGCAGTATCAAATTCATAGAGATGAGTCAATTCCTCAAATGTCGTATTTTGATATAAATTAGTATTGATCCAAAAAAATCGACCATATCCGTTTACAAGATTGTAGTAATTATTTGTTAATAAATATTGTTTAGTATATCTGTACTTTGATAGTGTATCTATTTTAATTCCTCTATTATGAAGAGTACGTATTTGTTCTTTTATTTGGTTAAATGGCCTCAAAAAAAGCACCTCCTTACTAAGAGATGCTTTCCGCAAATGGGTCCCGGAGGATTGCCATAGCTATACTTCATCTCTAATTCTATTATTATTTTTGAAAATTGTCAACAAATTAGCGAACAAGTTCGCTTTTTTTTCGTCCTAAAACTGCTCCATACGTGTTTTTTCGTAGTCCAGTGATTCTTTGAAGAGGTCAGCTAGTCCAGTTACGTCTTGGTTTGCTAGGAGTTCCATATAATGCGCCCTTGAGTCTTTTGAGACGATGATAGGAGCGTTTAGATACTTCATAGCTAGGTACATGAGTACCAGGCGACCAGTACGGCCGTTACCGTCGCTAAATGGATGAATCCGTTCAATCTGGATATGGGTATCTGCTAAAATCTCTAAGATTTCTTTTTCATCATGAGCATGATCTAAGCGATAAGCAGTATTATCCGCCCATTGTGTCATAAGGTAGGGAGTTTCTGCTGGGCTAGCCGTTTGAAATTCCGCCCCGATAATAGCATTTTGAACTTGTTTAAATCGTCCTCTATCATGTTGCAGTCTATCCACTAACAAGGCGTGAAAATCTTGAACCAGCCCCACAGTAAGGGCTTGATGGTTTGCCAATGAGTCCAAGAGATAAGAAAAGGCTTGTTTATGGTTTTCAATCTCATAAAACTCACGAATACTTTTGCCGTTTCGTGGCAAGGTGCTTTCTAAGATAATGCTGACGGTTTCGGGTAGAGAGATAGTGTTCCCTTCAATACCGCTAGAATGGTAGGCCATGCGTACCAGTATATCGTCCAGATATTTTTGTGAGTAGGTCATAATTCCCCTTTCTATTTGTCAATTTCGCTCATTTTTGCACTTTAGTCTGTAAAATCGGCTTTCTATTCTTCAATTTCCCCTGTTTTTGCACAATAGACCTTTGAAATAGTATTGCTATTGGCGAATATGGGAAGTTATTTAATATTATTCTTCTCATTGTATTCCATTGTGGAATAGTTCTCTTGCCATATTTTACTGTATTTAAACAATTCCTTGAACTCATTTTCTTTCTCAGATTTCATTTGTTCAAAGTATCCACCAGCCATTGCAACCATCAAATATCTATTATTTATATTTGACATTGTTTTCATAAGCTCTTTAATTTGCTCAATTTGATTATCTGAAAGATAGATAGAATATTTTTTGAGTAGACGGATAAAATCTTCATCAAATTCTTGAGCAGTTTTTTCAACCTCTTTTCTTTGATTATTTAGAAGTCTGTCTCGAACAATAGATAAATAGTGATTTTTTAATTCTGGATTATTTTCTAAGTCTTCTTTTTCGGTTTGAGTTAAAACATAATCTAACTGTAATTCTAATTCTTCTATTAAGTTTTTTGGAACTTCATCATTCCCCAATAGATATCCAACACTTACCCCGAAGTAGTCAGCTAGTTGCTTGGCATTGTTAGACTTAATTTGACTTTCTCCGTTTTCCCATTTTTGAAATCCTCTACGAGTTATACCTATCGCTTCAGCGACTTCTTGTTGAGTTACTTTTTTCTTTTTTCTTAATTCTTTAATTCTAGTCATTTATATTACCTCATTCTAATTATATCACAAAATAACAAAAAGCTAACTAAAATTCACATTTATTGTCATTTTTCTCTTGACAAGCTAACTATTGTACGCTATAATACACTTGGAGCTAACAATAGTTAGCAAAAAAAGAAAGGAGGAATTTCATTGCTTATTACCTCAACACAAGCAAAAGCGATTCGCCGAAAGCAAGCAGACAAGAAATTGACTGCAAAGCAAGCAGGCGAAGAAATCGGAGTTACACAAGTTACCTATCGAAAAATTCGAGATGGTGGCGAAGTAAAGCCTAGTATTTATCAAAAAGCCATGCAGTGGCTTGCTGAAGATTATTAGAAAGGAGCGAACCAATCGCAATACTATTTTACATTTACAGATTTCTCATGTGGTGCTTTACCACTGGGGATTGACAACAAAAAAGGAGAAAAGAAATGAACTTTAAAGAATTTAAAACATGGCTAGATGATGCCGTGAGTGTGGCTGAAGCTATGGCATTACCTGAAAATAAAGGGGTACTTGACGACTTGGTAGAGAATACGGCCAATAACCTAGCTTTTATCGCTGAGTTAGTGGAAAGCCGTCAACTGATTTATAAAAAACCTAGACATGAAGATTAAAAACGACAACAAAAAAGTCACTTGCTCAAATTTTGGTCGAGGAGAGCAAGCGACTGGATTAAGAATATAGATATTTTTTCTATATCTCAATTATAACAAAAATAAACTATTCAATCAATAACAACTAATGGCAGGCAAGCAATTAGAAAAGGTTTTGAAAAGCATAGAGCGCCAACTCTTAAAACTGGTACTTTCTCACGCTTTCAATTTGGCGACTCTGAGCGTGAGGAAATCGTCTATAAGAAACAACCATTCAAAATCCCCACGCTATCGGTCGGCAAACTTCTGAGCGTGAGGCATGTGACAGGAAAAAAGCATTAAAAAGCCATCGTGGCAATTATAAAAAGATAGAAAAAAGGTAAAAAACATGACAACAAAAAAAGCAATATCAAGCCAACAAGTTCTATTATCGGCTAAGAAGCTAGCAGAATTAGGGAACGAATTAACCGACATCATGAATGTTTTAGAAATGAATAACCTAGCTCTTGAAGGGCTTGAGTTTGCACTACAGAATGATACAACCACGTTCTTATGGCTTGCTAAAAAATACACTGATACAGCATACGCCCAGAATGAAAAGCTATACGATCGTCTAAATGAAATAGCCTTTTTGCTTTTGAACAATGACGACGCTAAAGAGCTGGAGGCAATGCAATGACACTAGACCTAGACAACATGACACAAGCAGAATTTGATAAACAAATGGCTGAAATCAAGGAGAGAAATCCGAACCTCTTCCAGTTTATTGCTGATTTTGTAGATAGAAAAGTAAGCACCGAAGAGGCGGAAGACTTCCTGAAGATGGGACGAAGCGACCAAGTGGACTACATCAAGAACTATAAAGCGAGGGCATGACATGAATGAATTAGATTTGACCAATACACAGGCGGTAATCTCTATGGTGGTACTGATTGGCTTACTGCTTTATCTAAACCACCGAGATCGCAAAAAAAGCGCCCAATTTGAGCAAGAAAACCAACAGTCGATAGAAACACCTAACCCTGATTTAAGCCCTGATTATGGGCGTTATATTCAGCTTGCAGGTAAGATTCATAATTAGAAAGGGGTGTAATATGCAACTATTATCAAGAGAAGCAGAGCTTGAATTACTGGAGAAAGTGGGAGATCACTTAGCTAAAAGGATGGAACTTGAAAAGCAACGTGATGATAACTGGGACTTGATTTCTAGGCCTGACTTACTCAAAAAACTTGGTATTAGTGGAACTACGTTAAATAATTGGGAAAAAGAAGGTTTGAAACCTCTTCGTTCGCCATTTGAAAGTAGTAAGAAAGTTTATTACCGCAAGAGTGATATTTACAATTTTCTTGCAGTAGATTAGGAGGTGTAATGAGAATAATAGAGTTTACTATATCAGTTGAGAAAATGCCTCTATTTGGCTTTCTCAAGTCAAATCCTACTCAAGTATGGAAGAATGGGGAACACTACAAATTTACCTATTATGAGCCTGTCGATGAGGCTTTGACGGGTTTTCAATACAAAGGCTTATATGTGTCTATCAAAGACGAAAAAGAGGCAGTAGAGGGCTGGGAATTGGTCAGAGATTTGGATATTGCTTTGGCCAGCCCTGACTTGCTGAAAATCCTGAAAGATTTAGAGGCAAACAAATTGGCAGAGCATCGGCAGGGGATTGGAGTGGAGTTAAAAGGTTGGATTTTTGACCTGATTTGTAATGGCATTTATACCAGATATGAGACTTCACTTTTTGTCCGCTTGCTATTTGTGAATGGTTATAGTTTTAGTCAGTTAGTGGATCTGTTTTCTGCAATCGTTAAACGCAAAGACCTAGCAAGCTATTTCTTAGAAGTAGCAAGAATATTTTATAAGGAGGTAGCATTTGAGTAGTAATGACATTGTAAATAAAATAATTGAAGATGATCAGAAACATGAACCGCCTAAGATGGTGGACTTGACACAAGCAAGGGAAACAAACGAGAATAACAATAGCCTAGACCTAGCGAAAAAACCAAGAGGGGACGGTTTTGCAGTAACTTTAGATAATCTCAAAAAGATTTTAAACGGTGATAGCAAGCTAAAAGGGGCGATACAGTACAACACTTTTACATATGAAATTGACGTTACCAAGTCCATTAAGTTAAATGGTAGAACCTTGAGCGGAACAATCGATGACCTGATTATCAGAGAGATTAGGGCTTATATTGCTACAAAATACAAAATTGACTACAAAAAGACAGACATAGCTGATATGCTGGAAGTGGTAGCTGGAGAGCATAGCTACAACCCTTTAAAAGACTTTCTAGAAGAGTGTGAAATCGAATATAGACAACTGGTAAATCAGCGCGATCCCTTTGATATTTTAAGGTATTATCTCAATATCAAGGATGATGAATATAACCGTATTATCATAGACTTGTTTTTCCGTGGGGCGATTGCTAAGGTATTTAACCCCTCTATCAAGTTTGATTTTGTTTTAGATTTGACTGGACGGCAGGGGGTAGGAAAGACACAGTTTTTTGAGGGGCTTTTTACTCACAAGTATTTTACAACGGTTGAAACCTTCACAGACAAAGACGATAAGGCTAGAATGGTAAGAAACTGGTGTGTATTTGATGATGAGATGGTGGCCAGCAAAAAGGCTAGTTTCTCAGAGTTGAAGAAATTCATTACCGAAACAAAACTTGAGTATAGACCCCCTTACGCTTCCAGTGATAGGCGATTGCCTAAAAGTTTTATTATTGTCAGAGCAACCAATGACCATGATTATTTGAACGATCTGACAGGAGAAAGGCGCTTTCTGGTTGCTGAGGTACACAAAGACACCGCCTATAAGGGCAGGAAGTGGACAGAGAAAGACCGTAGACACTTTTGGGGTGCTATGGTGATGGCTTGGAGAGCTAACCAAGTCTTGAACCTGACAGACGAGCAGGAAAAGCTAGTAAATGAGGTTAGAAGCCGTTACAAGTTTGTTGATGAAATTCTTGAAGATTTTGAACGTTATCTAGATACACCGTACCCAAAAAATATGTATCAATTCCCAATTACTGATAGGACAAGATACTACTATATCTATGACATGATGAATAATGGCTATCACGTTGGAAGTAATGGTATAGAAATTCCTTTAGATACGGATAAATATGGGGAGTTAGTAGAACGGGACAAAGTGGCAGTTAATTTATTCTTTACAGAGGTGTATTTGAACAACTCGCCGAATCCAAAAGATAAAAACAAGGTTAAGAAGATCATGCAAAATAAAGACGGTTGGGAAGCAAGGGAATCCTTGAGATTTGGCAAAAGTATCAAGCGCGGATTTGCTAAAATAAAAAAATAAAGTGTAGGCAGTGTAGTCAAAAGATAAAAAAACGGCTACACTGAAAACCCTTGATACTGTAGGGGTTTCAAAGAGGTGTAGACAAGACGAAAAAAACGGCTACAACCCTAAACCCTTGATATTACTGACTTTATAATATAAATGTAGCCAAAATATATATTTTATAAAAGTATATATAATTAAATAGATATAGCGTTATATATTATTTTTTTCTGAGATGAAACGGCTACACGGCTACATAAGGCGAAAACCCTTGAGAGAGTAAGGCGGAGGGTGTAGCCACTAGATTTTAAAAATGGCTACACTTTTGGAATAACTAAAATAATAAAGGAAAAAGGGACAAAGATGAATTTTGTAACTGAAAAAGAACTGACAGTAGCTTTAGATAGCTTAAACGAATGGATGAAAGACAATCCAGATCTAAAATTGATTCACTTAAATTTGAGAAAGTGTAATGAAAAAGAGGTCACACTTGTGGTTGAATATGTAGATTTGAGGAAAGGAGTTTAAATCAGCAATCAAAGGAAGACAAAATGGGGTAGATAGTACCGACCCCCTTGCAATGGTGTAACTACTAGTGACACCCTGAAAACAGAAAGAGGAAAAACAACATGAAAATTAAACTATTTTATCAGAAATACAAGCAAAGCCTAGAGGATTTTGAAAGCCAGGTAAATGATTTTATGGCAACCGTTGAAGTGGTGGATGTAAAATATTCAGAGGCAACAGTGGGGGATAGTGATGATATGGATACACTAACCAGTGTGATGGTTCTATACAAATAGCATGAGAGGATAAACATGGAGATACAAAACGGCTTTATTTATTTCAAAAGTTATGGTATAATAAAACTGTTAGAGGTTCCAAGGTTTGGGAGTATCACGCTTAAAATACAAGACGGCGAGATTGTCTCCAGCGTGGAATCTAAAACAATACAATATAAAAAGAATACTGACTGAAAAAATCAGAGGTATAGCATAAAGTAGAGTAATCTATTTTGGCTATGCCTCTTTTGTTTTTGGAAAGATTGGAGGAAAAAGAAATGCCAACATTGCAAGAAGTCAAAAACCAGATGGACAAAGTACGGACTCAATTAGAGATTTTTGATCGCTTTGATGAGGAAATCAAGAAAGCAGAGCAAGAAGTTAAGGCTACTAAAGCTAAAAAAGCGGATTTACAAACTTTTGAAGATTTTCAAGCTATCAACGCAAAAGAAAAGTATATTGCTGATATGAAAGAGCAAAGAACAAAACTTGAAAAAGAACGAATCAACTCAATCGTGGAAGACGCTAGAAAAATCAATGCCTCAGGTTATTTAGAAACAGCATTAGAGCAAGATGAAACAGTGAAGCGCCAGCGTCAAGAAATCAAACAGAAATCTATTGAGCTTTTGGAATTGATTGCGAATTATAATGAAAACTACAAAAATACTGCTAAAAGATTGGCGGATGGCGTAAGAAAAACAGGGATTGAAGAGTTATTTGACCGCCTGAATACATCTCCAGAATATAGCGGAGTAAGTAAGCCTTACATTTACAGTGGTGTAGCTGGTTATATGGGAAACCAGCACCGCTATTTAGATCCGAGTGATGATTTGGCGTATTTTGTGAATCGTATCAATTTATTTGAAGGAGAACAATAATGAAAGATGAATATAAACAACTATTTCAAGAAATCGAAGAAGAGAAGAGACAAGCTGACTTACTGCAGGGGCTTGCCAAGAACGTAGAAAGTATTTCAAAATCTTATGAAGAGGAAGCTGTAACCCTTGAAGAGTTTAAAGCTATGGGCTACGAGCGTAGACGTGAACTATTTGAGAAAGATAAAGCCCTATATGATAGGCTACTGGGCAAGGAAAAACGTGGTTTGTTAGGTTTGTGATGTGGAGGGGAGCAATCCCCTTTTTTTACATAAATCAGACAGAATTACACACGAGGTAGGGGAATGGTTAGAAGTTTAAAAGCAAGACTAGAAAAGATAAAGGAACACGCATCTAAGACGGAATACGCTACACAAGATGAGTGTATGTCTCTATATGTGGATTGTCTGAGATTAGCTTTTCAAGACAACGGACTGGATATAAACATGGATGATTATATCCCCAGAAAATTTAGTGACGTCAAATTTTCAGATTATAAACGAGCAAAAGAAAAAATAGACGAACTTAAAAGCAAGGTTAAAGAGAAAGAGGTGACTAGTATTTGACAGAATTAAGCAGAAAAAAAGAAATATTTATGGCCAATTATCTCATGACTGGGAATGTAAAAAAAGCCAGTGAATTAAGTGAGATCACCAGAAAGACGGCTTATAATTACTTGAACGATGCAACCTTTAAGAGAATTTACCGTGAAAGACGTAGCGAACAACTCAAGGAGTCTACTACGCTGTTACAGAATGCAAGCGTTGAGGCAGTCAATGTATTAAGGGAAATCATGCTTGATAAGACAGTAAGCCCGTATGCGAGACAACAAAGCGCCCAGAGCATTCTAAACATGGCTTATAAGGCAGTTGAAATGGTTGAGGTAGTGGAGCAATTAGAAGTATTAGAGGCGAAGATACTAGATGAAGGCGATTAAAAACCGTTTAAATAAGTTGAATAAGTTAGCGGTGGTTGATGAAGTTGATACCGTGTTTTTGACGCAGATTGATACTGGACATTTTGAGGTAAGATATAGGATAGGTGGGAAAAATCCCAAAGATATTATAGAAGTCTATCCGACAAAAGAAGAAGCAGAAAAAGCTATCTCAGAAATTAGAAATACAAAAGGATTGCGGATATTCTGGGACAATTTGGCTTTATTGGAGGATGATTAGAGCTTATCATTTATCAAGCAGATAAGAGAAATAATAACCCTCCTTAACTCCCTGAGAAAACGATAAGCAGATAAGCGAAGTCTTTAGCCCTCTTATTTCCGATTTACTCCTTGCAGAATGACAAGCAGATAAGGACGACAATAAGACTTCTTAATTGCTTACAAAACGATAGGGAGTTAAGACGAATTTAAAAGCTTCTTATTTTCGTTTTTCTCCTTGTCAAACGGGAAGGAAATAAGACAGGAAATAACATCGCTTATTTTGATTTTGCTCCCTGAAAAACTGTAAGGAGATAAGAGTAATTTAAAAGTCTGTTATTTTGAATTTGTTGCTTACCAAATGATAAGCAGATAAGCAAAGGAATAACTTACCTTAATTGCTTGCAGAATGACAAGGAAATAAGAGAGATAAAAAATCCCTTAATTGCCTATCAAATGGTATGGAGAATGGACTTTAACGCCGAGAAAACGCAAAAAAGCCAGCACAGGGCTGACTCTCATGGTATGGTTTCGCATAACTATTATATCATGAAGGAGCGCTAAAATGACCACTGGTGAAGTAGAAAAGAAGCTAAAAAGCATTAAAAAACTTGATAAAGCAATTCATAACCTAGACTTGAAGATCAGCAATCTGGAAAAAGGGGCGGTATACTCACAAGCGTATTTTGAACAACGGGTAAAGTCTAGCAAGGTTAATACCACAGAGGAAAGACTTATAAATGCCTTAGAGTTAAAAGACCAAATGATGGAACAGCTTCAAGACTTGATCGTGGAACGCTATGAGGCCTTGAGGTTTATTGATAATCTGACAAATCCTAATGAGTGGGTAGTAATAACGATGGTTTACGTCAACCACTACACCATAGATAGAGTATGTAGAGAGTTGCACAAGTCCAAAAAGGTAGTATATAGACTAAAGAAACAGGCCTTAGAATGCTTATCAGAGGTGTTGAAGCCAATCGATACAGAAGAGACATCAAAGCAGGCCTACAGATTTCTGAAAAGCTATCACTCACTGGTTAAATTGAGCCTAGACGGTCAAGATGGAGCGTTTGAAGCCAAAGCGGTGGAGATAGTAAGCATGATTGACGCTTACAGGGACAATCTGGACGATGTACGACGTGAGATATTCTCCAATCTCTTTACAAGGCGAACTGAGGAGAGGTTAAAGCTATGGCAATTATACGAGGCGTTAGACATCGATAAGGCTCAATATGAGCGCCTCAAGGTTGAGATACTGCTAGACTTTGCTAAAAGCTATCGTGATGGTGTTTTGTTGGTTGAATATTAGGATAGGAAAGTTTATAATGAAGTCATAGCGTAAGAGAAAATACTTAAAAATTTATCCGAAGTGTTCGGTTTTGAATTTGGAAGGATTGAATGATATGGCTAAAAAAGATATTTATGATTGGCCGGAAGGCGAAGATGACAATCTGGATGAATTGTTAAAAAAAGCCTATGAACGAAATAAAAACAAAACTGTTGAGGAGTTAGATGACGAATGGGATGAATTTGTCAAGAATCTAAAACTTGAAACAATTTAAAATTTAAGCACATAGAGAAATCTAAGTGCTTTTTCTTTTACTAATAATAAAGTAGGAGGAAGAAAATGAACATTTTAAACATTGAATTTACGAGCACTGAAGAAACTAAACTAGGTTTTGAGCATTGGGTAGAAGTGACTTATAGTGTACCGATACTAAAGAACGTATACAAGGTTAAGTTATTACTCCTATTAGATTTCAATGCAGAGGATAAAGACTTACTAGATTACCTGGTATCAACCTGGAAGTATCGGGATTTAGTGCTTCATTCGGTACAAATGCATGAAAAGGAGAAAAATAGTATGAAGTTTATTTAATGATTAAACCCTTTAAGAATTTTAGTGAATCAAAAGCTAAATTTTTAAAATAGAAATATATTTACAATCCAGTAAATAAAACGGATTATTTTGTGCTATAAATAATAATCGTCACAACATATAGTACTTGACATATATGATATAATGGTTATAGAAGTATTATATTTTCGTTGGGAGATGAAGTGAATGTGCTAGCTTTTCATGGTACAGGTTTGAGCAATTATGAAAATATTGTAAAAACGAAAAGTTTTTCTTTTAAAAGAAGAGATGATCATTGGCTAGGGAATGGAGTGTATTTCTTTGTTGATGATTTTGAACGGGCAAAAAGATGGGCGGAGGGGAATCGTCCTGACAAAAATACTGCACCAGTAGTTATTGAAACTAAATTTGAATTTAAACAAGGCGAGCTTTTAGATTTAGATAAAAGCGATGGTTTAAAAAAATTAAACGATTTCGCTCGAAATTTCAAAACAGAATTGCAAAGGAAACGTGTTTTAATTAATAATACTGATGAGCATAAGTTCCATTGTAAGCTATTGGATGCATTTGTTTATAGAAATAAAAAATACAAAGCAGTTTGTAGAACGATGAATTCATCAGGCAATCCCGTAATAGGAGCTTCTGGGTTTGTTCCTCTTGCGAAACAGTTAAATATTGTCGAAGCAAATATAATAAATATTTGTGGGTTAAAGTTGCATAGTGTGTAACTAAAAAGTGAGGTGATACTATGTTTGAGAATGAAGAAGATTTATTTGAATTATTGGATTTTTTGCAACTTGATTATGAAATAGACTCGCCAACTCCTGGAATAAGAAGTAGAACAGGTGAATTTATATCCTATGATAATTTAAAATTACCTTCAGAATATTTTGAGGAACTATCTTATCAGGCGTACAGTATAAACTTAATTGCAAAAGTTGGAAATGAAAACAAAACAGTTACAAAATATCATCCGACTTTGAGAGCAGAAAAAATTAACAAAGAGATTTGCTCGTCAAATTTTAGAATGGAGTTTGCAGCATGAGTACTTATGGTAGTGACTTACAATTAAGGGGAGTGAGAGTTGAAAGACTTATCTATCGTATAAATAACGATTTTGAAGATTTGGACAATATTGAAAATGTTGATATTTCTATAATTCCAACTCCTAAAATTAGTAGAGAGAATAAAGATTGTGGATTGTTAGAACTTGAAGTTACTTTGTTTGATGAAGATTATCGAGAGAAAAAAAATCCACTGTATTTAAAAATTAAACTTGTTGGTATTTTTGAAGATACCAATTATAATCCTGAAGGAGAGGACGTCTTTGTTAAGTATCTTCCTAATGCGATAAGCATGTTGTATTCTTATGCAAGAGCTCATATTGCTTCATTGACAGGGATGTTCGGTATTGATGTTATTCAAATTCCAACAGTAAATATATTAAAATTATTAGATGATGTTAATCACGAAAAGGACTAGCACTGAAAATCAATGCTAGTCCTTTTTTCTATAAATTCAAATACTCTATAATAGTTTTCTATATTAAACAGAAATAAAAAAGCACTTTTTAATAGTGCTAGTTCCTTGCCTGCTGAACTCATCATTTTAAGTCCTTTTTTGTTACCCTTTATGTTTTCTCAGCTTATTTGAATTTAATAGTTTTTGAGAAAATCAAGTTAGATTTAGAGCAGGCTTAGGCCTGTTTTTCTGTACCTAATCACTGCAAGATAACAAAATGCTTTAATTTTAAGATATATCTTACAGAAAGCCTACAACAGTGGGCTTTTTGCTTTGTCTTAAAACGTTGATTTCTGGGTTTGTTTAGAGATTTGCTAGTAAGATTATTTGTGTATCTAAGTCTATCTATGCCAAGAATTAAGCGATGCTGATGATATAAATCTGGTGTGATATAATATTTTGGCCCCCTCACTTTAAGGAAGGGAGGTGTTATATATGCTAGAATTATTTTCCCTTTTTCTAGCTCCGTTACTTGTTAACGTACTATCTGAGCTTTTCAAGCTATGGATAAAGAGACGTAGGAAGTAGCATTTAACCCTTTTAGAGGGTAGCAAAAAACCCCATCGGTGGCACGGTGGGGCTTTTTAGTTATATATGCTAGAATTATTTTCCCTTTATGCTTTCATTCTAACACAACCCCTCCGATATTTCAAGCTTTTGTTTTGATATGTCCTCAGAGGTCATTACGCAATCTTATAACACGGAAGCCTGTGGTTTGAGTCCGCTTCACTGAAATTAGCACACGCGCTACCAAGTTCCATTCTACAGCAAAGAAATCAACTCTTTTCTAGGGGATTTCCGCCCTCATTTTTGTCTTTTGTGCTAAAATAGACTTATAAATTGAAAATAAGGAATGTTTATGAAATCAGGTAATGGTTTTTGGAAAGGCTGTCTCTATTTTTGGGGCTTCTTGTTCTTACTGGGCCTTTTGGTTCAATATGCTCTTCCACTTGCGGCTTGTGTCCTGCTAGGCTATGGTGGTTATCGTCTCTATAAACGCTTACGCTATCCTCTTTTGCAGGATCGTTCGCTCGACGATCGGATTGAGCTTTTAAAAGCTAGGATTCGCCAGGCGGACAAAGATATTCAGCAACTAGAGGGAACTTTAGTAGAAAAAGGCTCGGATTCATATAAAAGTCTGGCCAATCAAGTATTGATCGAACTGCGAGAAATCCATCAGGAGGCGGATCGTCTCAAGTCCTATATCGATGATGCTGTCTACAACCGTATTGACAAAAAGGTTCGTACAGTACGGGCAAACATCGATGTTCAGCTAGAACGTTTGGATAGAGAAAGTCAGGTAGATCTTGAAAATGCGGAGCCAGAGGAATTAGCTCCAGAATTGTCTCAGACCTTGGCCAATATTGCCGTTGACCATCAGGCCATTTTAGACAAGATTGCCACCTCTGCTGATGGTGATAAGGAAGAATTAACGGCTATTCATAGTTTGAAGATGGAGAAGTTCAAAACGATTCTAGAAGGCTATTTAAAGATTAAGGCTAATCCGAAGAACTATAATAGGGCAGAAGAACGTTTGCAACAAGCTAAAGCAGCTATCGAACAATTTGACCTTGAGTTGGACCAGGTGTTGAGAGAACTCAATGAAACAGATATGCGTGATTTTGATATCAGTCTGCGTATCCTAGAAAAAGATCGTAAAGACTAGGTTAGAAACAAAGGAGTAACCATGACAGAATTTAATTTTGATATTGACCAGATTGCTAATAATACCGTAGCTAAGGTGGATAAAACAACCCAAATAATCGAGACCAATACTGGCTCAGACAGGACCTTGACCTTCCTTGAGAAGCTGTGCCCTGAGCAGCAAGAAGGAATCAAGGCGCACGTGCCCCAGTTGGTAGACCAGTTTGTCACCAATCAAAATGCTCTTTTGGATTTTGGACAATCTGCTGTAGAAGGTGTGAACAATACAGTCAATCGTATCTTGTCAGAACAAAAGAAACTGCAGATTCCCCAAGTGGATGACTTACTCAAGAATACCAACCGTGAGTTGCAAGGCTTTGTAGTTAAATACAAGAACGCTGAAATTGCTGAGTTAGAAGAAAAGCCAAACTTTTTGCAACGATTGTTTAACAAGAGTAAAAATACGCTACAAGAATTTTACTTTGACTCAAAAACAGTGGAGCAAAAGCTCGATGGCATGGCTGCCGCAGTGGTCAAGCAAGAAGATGTGCTAGCTCGAAATATCGTCTCAGCTGAGATGTTGATTGAGGACAATACCAAATCCATTGAAAATCTAGTGGGAGTGATTTCCTTTATCGAAGCCAGCCAGACAGAAGCTGGCAAGCGTGCTGCAGAACTGAAAGCTCAAGTTGACCAACTCGATACAAGTACGGTAGAATACCAGACTAAATCTCAAGAATTGGCCCGTATGGCTGAAGTGGTCAATACTCTTGAACAACAACATACTGAGTATGTCAGCCGTCTCTATGTTGCCTGGGCAACAACACCTCAGATGCGCAATCTTGTGAAGGTGTCATCTGATATGCGCCAAAAATTGGGCATGCTTCGTCGCAATACGATTCCGACAATGAAACTTTCCATTGCCCAACTTGGTATTTTGCAACAATCAATGAAATCAGGTGTCGTGGCAGATGCCATTGTCAATGCCAACAATGCTGCTCTTCAGATGCTAGCTGAGACCAGCAAGGAAGTGATTCCGCAGATGGAACGAATTGCTCAAAGCCCGACAGTCGCTGTCGAATCTGTTACCAAACTGGCTGAAAGTCTGGTCGCTCAAAACCAAGGTATCGTCGCTGCCATTGAATTGGGACGCCAGAAACGTGCTCAACTAGAAACAACCATCGTCAAGTCCGCAGAAATGATCAACGATTCTGTCAAACTACGCGATGAGAAAATTGTCCAAGCCCTTCTAGACCAAGGCAAGGCTGCTCAGAAAGAAGTACAAGAATAATACACAAGTTCCTTATAAGTATAGCTTTGAGTACTTGATTGGCCAGTTTGCTAGTGATTCTGGGAAAAAGGCTGGAGAGTTTTATACACCTCAAGCAGTCTCTCACCTCATGACTCAGATTGTCTTTGCAGGGCGTGAGCATCAAAAGGGCATGTCAGTTTACGACCCGACTATGGGTTCTGGTTCTCTCTTGCTCAATGCCAAGCGCTATAGTAAGGAAGCTTCGACGATTTCTTACTACGGTCAAGAGTTGATTACTTCGACCTTCAACCTTGCTCGCATGAATATGATGCTTCATGGGGTTGCGATTGAGAACTATCACCTCAGCAACCACGATACCCTAGACGAAGATTGGCCGACTACCGAGCCGACAGACTTTGATGGAGTTTTGATGAACCCACCCTACTCACTGAAGTGGTCAGCAGATAGTGGATTCCTGCAAGATCCTCGCTTTTCAAGTTATGGAGTTCTGGCACCTAAGTCCAAAGCAGATTTTGCCTTCCTTCTTCACGGTTTTTACCACCTCAAGCATAATGGTGTCATGGCTATCGTACTTCCTCACGGAGTTCTCTTTCGAGGAGCAGCCGAGCAAAAGATTCGCCAGCATCTATTAGAAGAAGGCGCTATTGATACAGTTATCGGCTTGCCAGCAAATATCTTCTACAACACCTCTATCCCGACAACCATTATTATCCTTAAAAAGAATCGCACTAACAAGGATGTCTTCTTTATAGATGCCTCAAAAGAGTTTGAAAAAGGGAAAAATCAAAACAATATGACCGAAGACCATATTGCCAAGATTTTGGAGACCTATCAAAAACGCGAGAATATCGAGAAGTTCGCCCATCTAGCCAGCTTTGAAGAGATTGTCGAAAATGACTACAACCTCAACATTCCACGCTATGTCGATACCTTTGAGGAAGAACCTGTTGTTCCCCTAACCGACCTCGCCGACCAGCTCGCAGAGATTGATAAAGAGATTGGAGAGGTAGAAGCCAGACTCGCACACATGCGCAGCCAGCTAGTAGGCACAACACCAGAAGCCCAAGCAGAATTAACCGCCTATCTCGAAAAATTGAATGAGATTTAGAGACTTGTGAGAATACTCTGCTAAAAATTTAGAAAAATAAAATGACAGTAGAAAATCTATTGTCATTTTTTGTTATTGGTGACTACAACAAAGTTCATCCTTAAATGTTTGAAAGTTTACTTCTTTCTTCAATATCATTTTTAATACATTCTTCCAATACCTTTGCATCAACATAGATTACATTCCCAATCATTTTTGCAGGAATATTCATAGACAGTACTTGTAAAGAATATTTTTTAACGAGTGGTTCAAGTTTTGAGCCGTTTATATTGTTGTTAATGGCAGGGAAAATGATATCTTCCCATGAAAATGTGTAGTTATAGATTGTCTTGTTAAATCCAAGCTCTCTGACTTTAACCATATCATGTATGCGAATGAGTTTTACCAGTATATTAATACCATCAATATTCTTAGCTTTATAATTTTCACGTAAGTTTTTAAAAGAAGCATAGTTCTTGAAGGTAAGATAAGCTAGTAGAATGATTAAGATTAAAGGGACAATGCCTTTGGACGTTAGCAAGTCACTTATAGCTGTCAACTTAAAACTAAGTATGAAGTTGATAACAACTGCGTACAAAATAGCTAGTAGTGGCAATTTTACAAATAAAAAAGATTTGTATTTTATCGAAGTAATGGTATTGCTTTCTTTAAATTTTATTTTCATTAATGTTTCTCCTTAAATATTATCAGTTGAAAGAATATAGAGAAAGACTATGTAATGTTAGTTTTATAATCAAACACCCCCTCAAGAACTGCACCCTAAAAGTTAGACAGGAAAAATCTAACTTTTGGGGTGCAGTTCAAGTTGAGCCTGCGTTTTGAATTCCACAAATTTTAGAAAAGACTACGCTATTTCAAAAATTTTTAGGAATGAGAATTAAATATTTAATATTTGGTCATGAAATCTCCAAGACTTTTGATTTGTTGTTTAATAATGTGATATTGTTCAGTTGAACTTTTAGGGAGAACATATCTTGTAGACCGTCCCTTACCTTCTATCTCAATATACTTTTTATTTTGTAGGGATTTCAAATTTTCTCTAAATTTATACTCAGTCATTAGAGAATTTTCAAGGATATCATTTTTAGTAATGCTACCATTTTTAATGATATATTCAAGTATAATCTTTTCACTATCTGATGTATCTGCATAGGAAGACAGTAAATCTACTTTCCAGATTGTAACAATAGTACTATCAAAAGTTGTACTTACTTCAGGAATTTTTAGTTTATATTTTTCGGAAATGTCAAAAATTTTCGGTCCACCTGACCCAGCTTTTTCTGACATCCCAATTCTACGGAATAATGAAGAGATTGTACTATTTCGCGTTTTGGAAGTTCCACCATGTATAAATTCGGGAATAGAAATTTTCATCTTACCTGGATTTTTAAATTCATAGAAGTCTTGGTATGCTGTAATAACTATAGGTGAATCAAAATCATAGTAAGCATGCATTAAGCAGTTCACTAAAGCCTCACGTATAGATTCAGATAGGTCTTTCTTGAATGGTAAACGATGAGCAGATTCGTTACTGAGTTCAAATCTATCATTTGTTGTAGTGGTTAATTTATTATATGCTAAATTGAAAAAGTCAAACATGTTCAAATCAGGGTACATCATATCACCTGTTGAAATTCTATCGTTCCACCTAGTTGACAGAGATGTATCTTTTTCAAAATAGTCTAATTGGAATTTGGGATAACGAGAAATGATAGAATTATACTTTCCAAAGAATATCAGTCCTCCTGCGGTTAATTTATATATATTATCTGTCCTGTCTTTTTTAAATACACCAATTTCGATTAGAAAATCTCTCAAAGAAATGCTATTGTATTTTGTTTTACCAGTAAGTTCAATTAATAATTGCTTATAATGTTCTATTGTATCTAAATTTAGGTCATTTTCGTCAAAATTATTAAGTAACTCACTATCAATATCATCATGTGAACTAGTCATAAGATACTTAAGTTCTTCTTTATCAAGTTGAACGTCGCCTTCGCCTAACCTTTTATATGATTTACGATAATCATTTTTAAGATGAACGGGTTTTTGGTCAGGATTCGCTTCTCTTACAGTGATTACAATAAGCTGTTTAATTTTGTTTGGGATATTAACGTATTCGATATCGTTGTCGGTAAGTAGATTACAACTGACTTTTTGTTTGTTTGCGACTAAAGCGAATAGATTATCTCGTATTTTTTGAGGATTATTAACACCTTGATAGGGATCAATATTTTTTTCGTCTATCCCGAGAATTATTTTTCCGCCATTAGTATTTGCAAATGCTGAGTAGGTTTCCCAGAAGGATTCTGGAAGACTGTTTTTAGCTTTTTTGTACTCTAAATCGACTCCTTCAAATTTTAAGTTCATATTTTTCCTTTCTAAAATATAACGTTACTTAAATTTGTTTTTAAACGATTGTCACGCGAAAAAGCAAATTTTACAGGAGATTAAAATCCTTGATTTCATCGTATTTCTGGGACTTTATCTTAAACAGTTACGCGAAAATCACGCGAAAATCACGCGAATATTGTTCATCAAAATTTAGTTAAAGAATTTTAGAATAGATAGATTTAATAAAAAATTTTTTGATGAGATGTTTAAAAACCTATGCATGAATTTGTAATCTATTCCATTATAACACAACGATAAGAAAAATAGATGGAGCGAGAATATAAAAAGAGAAACCTCATAATGAAGTTTCTCTTAATTTTAATCGTCCAAATCTGTATTCTTATTTCAAAAAAAGGTAGTGAAAAAGGTAGTGATTCGGTTGATTTTTATTGCAATGTAGTGAAATTAACAAAAAGAAAAAACGCTTGAATCAGCGTTTTTCTTCTGTATTGATTCGTATTGAATGCTTACTTAACTTCTGTAAACACAACGTGTTTGCGAAGTTTTGGTGAGTATTTCTTCAATTGAAGACGGTCTGGAGTGTTACGTTTGTTTTTAGAAGTAAGGTACAAGCGTTCACCAGATTCTTTGTGTTCAAGTGTAATATTTACGCGCATGGTATCTCCCTTCTATTATTCAGCTGATGCAGCTTTAGCGATTTTACGTCCTTTGTAGTATCCTTTAAGTGATACACGGTGAGAACGTGAGTAATCTCCAGTAGTTTCGTCAAAGTTTACAGATGGAGCTGTTACTTTGTAGTGTGTACGACGTTTGTTTTTCTTCGCTTTTGAAGTGCGACGTGCAGGTACTGCCATTTGATTTCTCCTTTAGGTATTTATATTCGATTCAATCTACTGATTTTCATCAACCATATTAGAATAACACATTTTTTTTGTAAAGTAAAGTTACTTGACAAAAAAAGATGAAAAAATTAAAAGGTCATCAACCAAATTAATCGAAATTTTCTGAAAATTCAAGAATTTTCTTCTGTTCATTGCTTTTAAAATGTGCTATAATAGTAAAAACTGAAATGGGAGGGAACAAATGACTGAATTAGATAAACGTCACCGCAGTAGCATTTATGACAGCATGGTTAAATCACCAAACCGTGCCATGCTTCGTGCGACTGGTATGACAGATAAGGACTTTGAAACACCGATTGTTGGGGTGATTTCGACTTGGGCGGAAAATACACCATGTAACATCCACTTGCATGATTTTGGGAAATTAGCCAAAGAGGGTGTCAAATCTGCAGGTGCTTGGCCTGTTCAGTTTGGGACTATCACTGTAGCGGACGGGATTGCAATGGGAACGCCTGGTATGCGTTTCTCTTTGACATCTCGTGATATCATTGCAGACTCAATCGAGGCAGCTATGGGTGGTCACAATGTGGATGCCTTTGTTGCTATCGGTGGCTGTGACAAGAACATGCCTGGTTCTATGATTGCCATTGCCAATATGGATATTCCAGCTATTTTCGCCTATGGTGGAACCATTGCACCGGGAAATCTTGATGGTAAAGACATTGACTTGGTTTCTGTCTTTGAGGGTATCGGAAAATGGAACCACGGTGATATGACAGCTGAGGACGTGAAACGTCTTGAATGTAATGCCTGCCCTGGCCCTGGTGGCTGTGGTGGTATGTATACTGCTAATACCATGGCGACTGCTATCGAAGTTTTGGGTATGAGTTTGCCAGGTTCTTCATCTCACCCAGCTGAATCAGCTGATAAGAAAGAAGACATCGAAGCAGCAGGACGTGCTGTTGTTAAGATGTTGGAACTTGGTCTCAAACCATCAGATATCTTGACTCGTGAAGCCTTTGAAGATGCCATCACTGTGACTATGGCTCTCGGTGGTTCTACAAATGCCACTCTTCACTTGCTTGCCATTGCCCATGCTGCCAATGTTGACTTGTCTCTTGAGGACTTCAATACGATTCAAGAACGTGTGCCACACTTGGCTGACTTGAAACCTTCTGGTCAGTATGTCTTCCAAGACCTCTACGAAGTCGGTGGTGTGCCTGCGGTTATGAGATACCTCTTGGCAAATGGTTTCCTTCATGGAGATCGCATCACATGTACTGGTAAGACTGTCGCTGAGAACTTAGCTGACTTTGCAGACTTGACTCCAGGTCAAAAAGTCATCATGCCACTTGAAAATCCAAAACGTGCGGATGGTCCGCTTATCATCTTGAACGGGAACCTTGCACCAGACGGTGCGGTTGCCAAGGTATCAGGTGTTAAAGTGCGTCGTCACGTTGGTCCAGCTAAGGTCTTTGACTCAGAAGAAGATGCTATCCAGGCCGTTCTGACAGATGAAATCGTTGATGGCGATGTAGTCGTTGTTCGTTTTGTTGGACCTAAGGGTGGTCCTGGTATGCCTGAGATGCTGTCACTTTCATCAATGATCGTCGGTAAAGGCCAAGGAGACAAGGTTGCCCTCTTGACGGATGGTCGTTTCTCTGGTGGTACTTATGGTCTGGTTGTTGGACATATCGCCCCTGAAGCTCAGGATGGTGGACCAATTGCCTACCTCCGTACAGGCGATATCGTTACGGTTGACCAAGATACCAAAGAAATTTCTATGGCCGTATCCGAAGAAGAACTTGAAAAACGCAAGGCAGAAACAACCTTGCCACCACTTTACAGTCGTGGTGTCCTCGGTAAATATGCTCACATCGTATCATCTGCTTCACGCGGAGCCGTGACAGACTTCTGGAATATGGACAAGTCAGGTAAAAAATAAACTCATACTCTTCGAAAATCTCTTCAAACCACGTCAACGTCGCCTTGCCGTAGGTATGGTTACTGACTTCGTCAGTTCTATTTACAACCTCAAAGCAGTGCTTTGAGCAACCTGCGGCTAGTTTCCTAGTTTGCTCTTTGATTTTCATTGAGTATCAAAAAGCAAGCCAACTTCGGCTTGCTTTTTTTCATCTTCAAAAGTAATTTTTCTGCTTAACGAGGTGGTAGTCCAAGGGCAATACGGCCGTAGCGACTGATTCGTGTGATTTTCCAGGCAGGCGACCAGGTGACTTCAACCTTGACATCTTCGATACCTTCGATTTGTTTCAGACCTGCCACGATTTCGATAGGCAGGCTTTCGGCACAATCGCAGGCAGTGTCGGTGAAGGTCATGACAATCTTGCAGAGGCCTGCTTCGTCCAGATTGATTTCATAAATCAGCCCTAGATTGTAAACATCCAATTCCACATCTGTATCAAAAACCTTCTCTAGTTTTTCGATAATTTGGTCTTGCAAGACCAAAGCACGGTCATTGATTTTGATATCCTCTCTCATTACAGTCCCTCCACGTGATAAATATCCTCTATTTTCTCATAATTCTGACAATTTGGCAAGTTTTTGATGAATTTTCTGAAAAGACTCTCTTGAGATTTTCTTCTCTCACTGTTTTAATCCCTCTATTTATGGTAAAATAAGACTATTAAGTTTAAAGAGGATTCCCTATGAAATTACAAAAACCAAAAGGAACGCAGGATATTTTACCTGCTGAATCTGCCAAATGGCAGTACGTTGAGGGCTTTGCCCGTGAGATTTTCAAGCGCTATAACTATGCAGAAGTGCGCACGCCTATTTTTGAGCATTACGAGGTTATCAGCCGCTCTGTCGGAGATACAACGGATATCGTAACCAAGGAAATGTACGATTTCTATGACAAGGGTGACCGCCATATCACCCTCCGTCCAGAAGGAACTGCGCCAGTTGTCCGTTCCTATGTGGAAAATAAACTCTTCGCCCCAGAAGTGCAAAAGCCAAGTAAGTTCTACTACATGGGACCTATGTTCCGCTATGAGCGTCCACAGGCAGGGCGTTTGCGCCAGTTCCATCAGATTGGTGTTGAGTGTTTTGGCTCTAGCAATCCAGCTACCGATGTGGAAACCATTGCTATGGCAGCCCATTTCTTGAAAGAAATCGGCATCCAAGGTGTCAAACTACACCTCAATACGCTTGGAAATCCTGAGAGCCGTGCGGCTTATCGTCAGGCCTTGATTGACTATTTGACACCGCTCAAGGAGACCTTGTCTAAGGATAGCCAACGTCGTTTGGAGGAAAATCCTCTCCGTGTCTTGGACTCTAAGGAAAAAGAAGACAAGGTGGCAGTGGAGAATGCGCCGTCTATCTTGGATTTCCTTGATGAAGAAAGCCAAGCTCATTTTGATGCTGTGCGTCAGATGTTGGAAAATCTTGGAGTAGACTACATCATCGATACCAATATGGTGCGTGGTTTGGACTACTACAACCACACCATTTTCGAGTTCATTACTGAGATTGAGGGCAATGACTTGACAGTTTGTGCGGGAGGTCGCTACGATGGCTTGGTTGCCTACTTTGGTGGTCCTGAAACTACTGGATTTGGTTTTGGACTTGGTGTAGAGCGCCTGCTTCTCATTCTTGAAAAGCAAGGTGTAGCCCTCCCTATCGAAAACGCCCTAGATGTCTATATCGCAGTCTTGGGTGAAGGAGCAAATGTCAAGGCCTTGGAATTAGTACAAGCTCTTCGCCAACAAGGATTCAAAGCAGAGCGTGATTATCTTAACCGTAAACTAAAAGCTCAGTTCAAGTCAGCCGATGTCTTTGCGTCTAAGACACTTATCACTCTAGGAGAGAGTGAAATCCAGACTAGAAAAGTCGTGGTTAAGAATAATCAAATTCGAAATGCTAAGAATAATTTTAATATCAACAAATACAAGGAAAAAGTAGAGGTGTCACTTGAGGCTATCAGCCAAAACTTCTCAGAAATCTTTGAAAAATTAGGCTTTTAATAGTAGATAAACTGGTCAGGACCTTACTCCTGACCTTTTTCTTTTGCAAAATGACAAAAATCATAAACTTTTTGACAAATATGCTTGTCAAAAAGAAAAAGATGTGTTACAATAAATTCAAGTTAAGAAATAGGAACCAGAAAGGAGCTATGATGTGGGTACTAGGATTTATACTATTTATGATTTTCTTTTATTCTAATGGTTCTAAAAAAATCAAGAAACTAGAGAATAAAATCAAAAAGCTTGAGCGAAAAGAGAAAGGAAATATAGAAATGTCAAGATTATTACAAGAATTGATTGGGGAAAAACCAACAATCGTTGGAGAATTATTTGGAACAAATAATTGGGAAGTTGTGGATGTTGATGAGGAATGGGTCAAGCTACGACGTGTAGATAATACGGGAAAAGAAAAATTCAAACTACAACGTATTGAGGATATCCAAACCGTTGAATTTGACGGAGAGTAGGTGTGTGACATGCAACTTAAAAATCGTTTAAAAGAGCTGCGGGCTCGCGATGGCCTCAATCAAACCGAACTAGCCAAGCTAGCAGAGGTTTCCAGACAGACCATTAGCCTATTAGAACGGGACGAATACACCCCATCCGTTGTGATTGCCTTGAAAATATCTCAGATTTTCAACGAAACAGTCGAATCGGTATTTCGCTTGGAGGAGGATGAGTGATGAACATGTATAGGGTGGTTTATTTTATGAGTGTTCTTGCCCTTATTGTGAATGCATTTGCTATGATTGGAACATTACTGGGTTGGTTCTATTTTGTTGAAAGTAAGTATTTGTTTTGGATTAACTTAGTCCTCTTGTCCATTTTCAATCGGTTGAAGAAAAAGGAGAAAAAGGAGAGAAATGATGAACAAGTATAAAGTGATTTATTATGTAGTTGCCATAGCTCTATTAGTCAGCGTATTTCTACTGATTGGGATGGACCTAGGCTGGTTTAGTCCCTATCAAAGTAACAAATTTGTTTGGGCCTATTTTGCCCTCATACCAGTAATTGAATGGATTGAAAAGAAATCAAAAAATCTAGCAAGTGAAAAAGGAGAATGAATATGAAAAAGAAAAAGAAACGTGTATTGTTATTTTTAATGGCTTTTATCTTGGGAGGCTTCTTGGGCATGTTTGCAGGGATGTTTCAGACCTATACCGAAAAACACGGAACCATTTTAGATGTCAAAACCGTGATTCCATGGATATCATCTATTTGCTTACTGTTAGGTTTCATTAGTATGTTTTTGACGTTCAATTTCTTAAAGAAAAGTAGAAAATTTCACTCCTTGTATCAAGAGGAAATGGACGATGATCTGAATGAAAGCTATTATGTACAAATGTATCGTAATCTCGAGTTTGGAACTATTGCTTTTAATAGTGCAGGCGTAGTGATTTTATTAGCTCTTTTCATCTCAGGTAGTGAAGTAGTTGTACTAAATATTAGCTATATAACCTTATCTCTTTCTTTTTTGGCATTAGTGATGATTTTCAGTGCTCAAAAATATCTATATAAAACCATTGCAATCGTTCGTCAGTTTGATTTGGAGTTTTTCTCAACTCCCAAGGATGTCTTAGAGTACGTAAATTCTTATGATGAAGGGGAGCGTCAGGCTAATTTGGAACAGAGTTTTCGAATTTTATTCCAATTAAATCAGTATGTCTTGCCGGGTCTCTACTTTTTGATCGATCTCTTTTCCTTACTGACAGGAGAGATTCAGTTACTAGCCTTCTTGCTTGTAGGAGCAATCCATATTTATATCAATGTGATGCAGTTACCTATGGTAAAACGTTATTTCAAATAAAGGAGTTTCTATGATTCGTGTTGAAAATGTAAGCAAAAGTTTTGGGAGCAAAAAAGCTCTTCACCAGATTTCTTTTGAGATTAAGGAGGGTGAAATCTTTGGTTTTCTTGGCCCTTCTGGCTCAGGTAAAACAACCATGATCAATGTCTTAACAGGTCAGTTGGCTGCAGATCAAGGTAACACAATTTTGTTAGGTAAGAATTCTCAAGATTTAACTTCAAATGATTTGGAACAAATCGGTATAGTTAGTGATGGCAGTGGTTTTTATGAAAAGATGAGTCTTTACAAAAATCTGCTCATTTACGCTAAGTTATATGGTCTCAAGTCAGATAGAGTAGTTCAGGTGCTCCAACAGGTTGGATTGGCAGATGCTAAAGATATTATCGCAGAAAAGTTATCTACAGGAATGAAACAACGAATGTTCTTGGCCCGTGCCCTTCTGAATGCTCCTAAGATTCTCTTTCTAGATGAGCCAACCAGTGGCTTAGACCCTACAACATCTAAGATGATTCATACCCTACTTCAAGAATTAAAGCAGGCGGGGACAACTATCTTTCTGACCACGCATGATATGAATGAAGCAACTCTGCTTTGTGATCGCTTATCTCTTTTGAATAAGGGTAACCTAATAGAGTATGGAAGTCCGCAAGATATCATCCAGAAGTACCATGTGGATAAGAAAGTACGTGTGGTTTATAATGATGGACGAGAACAGATCGTTCCATTTGAAGAATTACCACAATTAGACACGACAGATTTGATGGTGGTTCACTCTTGTGAGCCGACACTAGAAGAAATCTTTATCAGATTGACAGGAGAAAAGTTAGATGTTTAGAAAATTAAATGCCCTACTATGGTTAAGAGTGCAAGTTCTTATTAGCAATTCAACTTTGTTAGCGACTTTATTGATACCTTTTGGTATTGCTGTTTTATATAATGAATTTTTAAATAAGAATGGACAATTGAGCCTATTTTTACTATCTTCTAGCTTGACGATGGTCTTGAGCATGGGAAGTGGTTATATGGTATCGATTATGATGGCAGAAGATAAGGAAAAACGAAATCTTAAATCACTCATCCTAAGTGGTGTGACAGCAACAGAATATACTTTCAGTATGCTTGTTCTCCCTATTCTGATAATGTTACTTGCTATGATTGTACTTCCCATCTATCTTAGAGTAGATGTATCTGGTTATTTATTTGCTTACGTTATCTATTTGCTCCTAGCAACTATTAGTATTATTTTTCTCAACCTTCTAATCGGTGCGGTGTCAGATACTCAATCTAAAGCGCAAGTTTATAGTATCTTCCCTATGTTAATTGTCTCTTTTTTACCTATAATTGCTCTTCAAAATGATACGGCTCAGAAAGTGTTAGATTACTCGTTCGTCGGTCCTATTGTAAATCTTTTAAATAAAAAAGGTGGAGAAATATCTTTTTCTAACATCGGTATGTTACTTGCCTGGGTACTTGTATTAGGAATAGCAAACTTCTTTGTATTGAAAAATAGCTATAAAGCAAGATAGGAGTTATTTATGAAACTACTTAAAAACCTTGGCTGGTTTCTTCTAGCCATTCTATCCTTTTACTTTATCTATGGTCTGGTTCAGAGCATGGCTCTGTCAGCTCTTGGACTAGGGGCTTCAATCTTTGGAGTCTTACCACTTTATATCGCCCTGTCAGGAGCCTATGTTTATGGAGTTTACAGATGGTATCAGACAGAAAAGGTTAGCATCCAGACGACTGCTTTTAATCGTCATATCTGGTTGCCTACTCTGGTTTTGCTAGTGGCTATTACAGCCCAGTTCTTTTTACCAGAAGATCCGTCGGTCAGTCAACAAATCGTATCTCAACTGACAGTGGAACAGCCTGCATTTGGTTTCTTTATGGTGGTGGTCTTTGCTCCTTTGACGGAAGAACTTATCTTTAGAGGGATGTTAGCACGCTACCTCTTTCCTAAGCAGGACAATAGTAAACAAACTCTGATTTTTCTTCTGGTATCCAGTGTTCTGTTTGCCTTGATTCATTTCCCAGGTGATGTGCAACAATTTTTTGTCTATTTTAGCCTTGGTTTTAGTTTGGGCTTGGCTTATATTAGCAGAAAAGGTCTGGTCTACAGTATTTCTCTCCACGCTTTGAATAATTTAGTCGGCTTTTTGATGATTCTCATGCTATAATAGAGTCAGGAGGTCACATGAAACGAGTAATTTTATTAGCAGTGATTCAAGCAGTTGTTCTATTTTTCATCATTGGGGCGCTAGCTTATGCCTTTAAGGGCGATTTCTTCTACAACTATCTAGCAGTTGTCTTTGCCCCTATTGCAGGTGTCTTGCGCTTTGGGACAGCTTACACAACGGAAATTGTCTTGCCTCGAAAGGCAGCCGAAATTGCTGAAAAGCGTAAAGCAGGCAAAAATTCAAAATAAGAGAGTCCGGTGATATTTTCATCGGATTTTTGTATTGGCATTAATTTTTAGAGTCTTCACTTGATTTTTAAAGTCAGGCAAACTTTTCTGCTGATTTTCATGAAGAGCCTGCGCTTTTATGGTAAAATAGTAACAGAATAAAAGAGGAGAGAAAACATGAAACGTAGTATGTATGCTGGTCGTGTTCGTGAGGAACACATCGGACAAGAAATAACCTTGAAAGGATGGGTTGGCCGTCGTCGTGACCTTGGTGGTTTGATCTTTATCGATCTTCGTGACCGTGAAGGAATCATGCAGTTGGTTATCAACCCTGAAAAAGTATCTGCAGAGGTCATGGCAACAGCTGAAAGCCTTCGTAGCGAATTTGTCATCGAGGTGACAGGTCAGGTTGCTGCGCGTGAGCAAGCCAATGATAAGTTACCAACTGGTGCAGTTGAGTTAAACGTGACAGCTCTGACAGTGCTTAATACAGCTAAGACAACCCCATTTGAGATTAAGGATGGTATTGAGGCTAATGACGATACGCGTTTGCGTTACCGTTACCTTGACATTCGTCGTCCAGAAATGTTGGAAAATCTTAAACTTCGTGCTAAGGTGACCCACTCTATCCGCAACTACTTGGATGAGTTGGAGTTTATCGACGTGGAGACACCATTCCTTTCTAAGTCAACGCCTGAAGGGGCGCGTGACTATTTGGTACCATCTCGTGTCAATAAAGGGCATTTTTATGCTCTTCCTCAAAGTCCACAAATCACGAAACAGCTCTTGATGAATGCTGGTTTTGACCGTTACTACCAAATCGTTAAATGTTTCCGTGACGAGGACTTGCGTGGTGACCGCCAGCCTGAGTTTACCCAGGTCGACTTGGAAACATCTTTCCTTACTGAGCAAGAAATCCAAGATATCACAGAAGGATTGATTGCGCGCGTGATGAAAGAAACTAAAGGCATCGAAGTGACGCTTCCATTCCCTCGTATGAAATATGATGATGCTATGGCTCTTTACGGTTCTGACAAGCCAGATACCCGTTTTGACATGTTGCTTCAGGACTTAACAGAAGTGGTTAAAGGTGTTGACTTCAAAGTCTTTTCAGAAGCACCTGCTGTAAAAGCAATTGTAGTCAAAGGCGCAGCGGACAACTACTCACGTAAAGACATCGACAAGATGACGGAAGTAGCCAAACAATATGGTGCCAAAGGTCTTGCTTGGGTCAAGGTGGTTGATGGAGAATTAAACGGACCAGTTGCTAAGTTCTTGACAGGCATCCAAGCAGAATTGACAACAGCGCTTGCTCTTGAAGATAAGGACTTGGTTCTCTTTGTGGCAGATACGCTTGAAGTGGCCAATGCAACACTCGGTGCCCTTCGTGGACGTATCGCCAAAGAGCTTGGATTGATTGATAATGATAAGTTCAACTTCCTTTGGGTAGTTGACTGGCCAATGTTTGAATGGTCTGAAGAAGAAGGTCGCTACATGAGCGCCCACCATCCGTTCACACTTCCACAGGAAGAGACTGCTCACGAATTAGAAGGTGATTTGGCTAAGGTTCGTGCCATTGCTTACGATATCGTCTTGAACGGTTATGAGCTTGGTGGTGGTAGTCTTCGTATCAACCAAAAAGACCTTCAAGAACGTATGTTCAAGGCTCTTGGTTTCTCAGCTGAAGAAGCAAATGACCAGTTTGGTTTCCTTCTTGAAGCCATGGACTATGGTTTCCCACCACATGGTGGCTTGGCTATCGGGCTTGACCGATTTGTCATGCTCTTAGCAGGAGAAGAAAATATCCGTGAAGTCATTGCCTTCCCTAAGAATAACAAGGCAACTGATCCAATGACACAAGCTCCTTCAACAGTAGCGCTCAAACAACTAGAGGAACTCAGCTTACAAGTAGAAGAAGATGAAACAAGCAAAACGAATTAAGCGGTGGCGCTATTATCTGCGCCGCTTTGCTCATCAGATAAAAATTTTACGTGTCTTACAAAGCATCTCTCGCGAAAAATATGATGAGAAGATTTCGGCCTCTCTGGTCTATGGTTTTTTATCAGCAGTAGCGGTCAATTTCTTTTTCCAACCGGGGCATGTGTATTCGAGTGGTGCGACAGGTCTGGCACAGATTATTTCTGCCTTGAGTAATCACTGGTTTGGTTTTCACATTCCGATTTCGCTGACCTTCTACGCCATTAATTTTCCCTTGATGGTCTTGGCTTGGTATCAGATTGGCCATAAGTTTACGATCTTTACCTTTATTACGGTTTCCATGAGTTCCTTCTTTATCCAGTTTGTCCCTGTGGCGACCTTAACGGAGGATCCCATTATCAATGCCCTTTTTGGGGGTGTTGTCATGGGCTTGGGGATTGGTTTCGCTCTTCGAAACAATATCTCAAGTGGTGGGACGGATATCGTCAGCCTAACCATTCGCAAGAAAACGGGTAAGAATGTCGGTAGTATTTCTTTCTTGGTAAATGGGACTATCATGCTGATAGCAGGTTTGACCTTTGGATGGAAATACGCTCTCTACTCTATGATTACTATCTTTGTCTCTAGCCGTGTGACAGACGCTGTCTTTACTAAGCAAAAACGCATGCAGGCTATGATTGTGACCAATCATCCAGATAAAGTAATTGAGAAAATCCATAAAAAATTGCACCGCGGAGCAACCATGATCCACGATGCAGAAGGAACCTATAATCACGAAAGAAAGGCAGTTTTAATCACTGTCATTACACGTGCAGAGTTTAATGAATTTAAACAGATTATGAAACAGGTGGATCCAGGTGCCTTTGTCTCTGTATCTGAGAATGTTCATATTTTGGGACGATTCGTTGAAACAGAAAATTAGTAACTAAAAAAAACCAGCTCGAGCTGGTTTTTATTTTTCGATAATTTTGTGGGCAATCAACTGGCGATAACAAATTTGTTTATTGCTTTTAGCATCGTTGATAATCTGGAGGATAGTTTCAAGGGAAACACGACCAAGTTCTAGGCTATTGATATCAACATAGGCCGCCAAGTTGAGCTTGGGATTGACCGAGTCAAAGCTGAGAACAGGGACATCCAGTTGGTGCTTAGCGATATAGTCACAGACCCCCTCAGCTAGGAGACTATCGGTTGTAATGATAGCATCAATCTGTGGGTCATGCTGAAAGAGGAGTTGGCTAAACTGATACCCTTTTTCTTCTAAGAACTCCGTTGCAAAATAGGTCAAATTTCCGTCAATAGGCAGTTGGTATTGTTTGAGTGCTGACTCATAGCCTGTTAAACGGTCTTGCGTTACGAAGAGTCGCTTAGTTCCTCCAATGAAGGCAATTCGTTTGCAGCCTTTTTTGATAAAATATTCGGTTGCATCAAAACCAGCTTGGACATTGTCATTATCTACAAGAGGGATAAAGGGTGAAATGGATTTGCCTAGGATGAGGAAGGGGAACTGCTCATCAGCGACCAGCTTGACCAAGGGATCCTCCTCTTCGGCATAAAGGAAGATCAAACCATCTACACGTTTGCCGTAAACCATCTGTGAGATCGCTTTAAGGCGCTCTTTTTCATCTTTACCTGTTGCAATCTGAATTGCATAGTGGTTTTCAGATGCGACTTGGGCGATACCACGGAGGACAGATGGGAAGAAAGGATTTTGATAGAAGGCGTCTGAGTCGTCAGGAAGGACCAAGCCGATAACTTGGGTATAACTGCTTACCAAACTACGAGCGTTGAGGTTGGGGTGGTAATTGAGCTCCTTCATAGCCTTGCGAACACGTTTTTTTGTTTCGTCGCTAATGGTTGATTTGTTTTGAATAACACGGGTTACGGTTGAAGGCGAAACACCAGCAGCCTTGGCCACGTCTTTAATCGTAACGGGCATAAAAATCTCCTATTTATGGTAATCTGGATCACGGAAATGCGTTTTATAAAAGATAGTGACCAGATACAGAACAAAAAGAATGTTTTGTACAGTAATCAGGGTTGTCATATTTTGGCCAAATAATCCCAAAATAAGTGTAATCAGAGTTGGTAATCCTAAACAGTTCAAGATAAAATGGTAGCACTCTTTAAAGGTCCTAAATGAAAAGAGGCGTGATTTCTTGGTGATATAAAGGAGAAGACTCGCTCCTAGAGAGACAATGAAGAAATTCAAACCAAAGAGGGAACTTGCAACGAGAACTAGAAAGAGGCTGATATAGACACGATTCTGCTGATACCAGTCTTTAGAAATTGCTTGGGTCAAGCTGTCTTTGTTTTTGAAACTTTCAGTTTGAATTGCTCGGTAAGAGACACGGGTCAGTTCTTTACTTTCCTTGCTGATGACGAGCTCATTCGTATCGAAATGCAGTTGCAAGTCCTTAGGTAATTCCTTGCTTTGACTTGGACCGATCACAATAGAAGGCGCTTGACTAGCTGTTCCAGTATAAGTTAATTTGCCATCAACAATTGTAGCGTGTTCAGAGAGATCCTGTACAACCTTATCTGTCAATGGTTCATAGACATTATCGATAAAGGTTTCTAGCGGATAAGTCTCCTGGGAGCTGTTTTGGATGGCAATAGGTACCATAGATAAGCTGATAAGGAAGATACTGGTAAAGAGAAGCTGAAACCAGTTGAGCCCGAAACGTTTGGACAGGGGCTTACGAAATCCCCAAATACTTGAAAAATAGGAAAATGGATATGGAAGCATAGGTATCTTTCTAAAAGGTGTTTTCTATATGAGTATTATTATATAGAGAAATGTGCTTTATTTCAAGTCTAGGAGATGAATTGCTTGCTACAAGGATATTATATACAGTAGCAATCGCTAATACTCAATGAAAATCAAAGAGCAAACTAGGAAGCTAGCCGCAGGTTGCTCAAAGCACAGCTTTGAGGTTGCAGATAAAGCTGACGAGGTTTGAAGAGATTTTCGAAGAGTATAAAATGAAAAAGGGTGGCGGGGATAAATTATCCCTTGTCGCCACCACTTGTAAGTCCTGAAACAAAGTTCTTTTGTAGGAAGAAGAAGAGAATACAGATTGGAAGGGCGATGAGGATAGCACCTGCTGAGAAGTAGGCAATCTTCATATTTTTCACATTGCTAACGAAGGTTTGGAGACCTACGGCAACAGTAAAGTATTCTTTCTCACGAAGCAAGAAACTAGAGAGGATATAGTCCCCGAAAGGTCCCATGAAGGCCCAGAGAGCTTGTACGGCAACCATTGGGCGAACAAGTGGAAGAACAATTTGCCAGAAGCGGCGGAAATGTCCTGCACCGTCTAGTTTTGCAGATTCGTCTAGAGACATTGGCACTGTATCGAAGTAGCCTTTCATGAGCCAAGCATTCATCGGGATACCACCACCAACGTAGAGGAAGATGAGGAACCAGCTGTGGTTAAGGGCGTTCAACATAAGTGCCATAACGAAGAAGGCTGTCAAAGCGGCCATGGTTGGCACCATTTGGATAATCAAGAAGAAGACCAAACTTTGTTTACGAGCCAAGAAATTGTAACGGCTATAAGCATAACCAGCAAGTACGATAATACTTGTTTGAACAGCCATAGTAATTAAGGCGATAATCAAAGTGTTGAGGTACCAAGTACCGTACAAGGTTTCAGTGAAGAGGCCTTTAAAGTTATCAAAATTAAGGTCTATATTAGTATCTAGTTTAAAGGCTGAGACGTTACCTGCTTTAAAGGCTGACATGATGGTAATCAAAAGTGGATAGATAATCACGATTGATAGTCCAATTAAGTAGAGGTAAGTAAGGGTTTGAGTCAGTCTACGTTTGAGTTTAATTGAGTTATTCATCTTAGACATCCTCCATATCAAATGCGTGTAGTTTCTTGAATGCGATCATAGAGATTGAGATGACAATGATAGAGATAATCAAGGTAACAGCTGCCGCCATTGAGTATTGAGGAGATGTACCTGTTGTCAAACGGTAAATCCATGAGATCAAGATATCAGTTGAACCGGCTCCCCCTCCGACACTACCAGGACCTCCACCATTGAAGAGGTACATGATAGAGAAGTTGTTAAAGTTGAAGGTGTATTGGCTAATCAAAGTAGGTGCCGCAACAGCCAAGATCATTGGGAAAGTGATGTTGCGGAATTTTTGCCAAGCATTGGCACCGTCAATATAAGCTGCTTCATAAAGGTCGTTAGGAATAGATTGCAAGATACCCAAAGTCAAAACGTAGATATATGGGAATCCAAGCCAACCTTGCATCATAATCAAGGCAACCTTAGTCCAAGTAGGGTCTGTTTTCCAAGGGATAAGAGCCCCATCAAGGAAAGGAAGGAATTTAGCAAAGATCGGCAAGACTTGAGTGTTGATAGCACCGACACTATCATTAAACATATTTGAGAATGTCAAGATAGTGATGAAGGCTGGGACAGCCCAAGGAAGAAGGAAAATAACACCGAAGATACGTTTTCCTTTGATAAATGGTTGGTTAGCAATGATAGCTGTGAAGATACCAATCACGATCTGTAAAGTTGAGGCAGATAAAGCCCAAATGATAGTCCAAGAAAGAACAGAACCAAAGGCAGAACGGAAGGTACTCAAACTCCAGATGTTCGTAAAGTTTGTCAAACCAACCCAGTCCAACAATTTGTTTGGTGGCAAGTGTTGGAAGTCGTAGTTGGTAAAGGCAATCATCAAGGTTACGATAACTGGGAAGATAATCGCAAAAGTCATTGCAATATAAGATGGAATGATCAAGAGGTAAGGGAAACCATTTTCATAGATTCCTTTGACCATTTCTTTAAAGGTAAGTGCTACTGGAATACCATTGTTAATGTGTTTAGCAGTTGTATGTGCATCTTTGATATTTGCGAAATAAAAGAGTACATAAACAACTACAAAGATTAAATGGAAGGCACCACGAATCAGCATAAAGAGGGAATTATCACGACCTGGCTTGTCACCAAGAGTGATGAGGTTGCTCAATTCAGGGGCTGCAAGTGCTAGGAAATAAAGGACAAATACGATGGTTACACCAAGGAAGATAAAACCTTTGGCTTTTTGTTTATTGTAAATCTGTCCTAACCCAGGAATGATAGACAGCAGGGCTGCTTTACTAGGTTGTTGCTTTTCCATAATAACTCCTTTCATAGGATACTGGTTTCTAATCAAAACCTAAACTATATATGTTTTTTATTGATAAATTCAAAGGGGGATTTGAATTCCACCCCCCTTGAACAAATTTTTTATTCACCAAATTTTTGTTTGATTGTTTCTTTGATCAATGTTACAGCATCGTTTGCAGCTGTTTTAGCATCTTTCTTACCACTTACAGCTTCAAACAACATTGTTTTAGCTGGGTCCCAAACAGCTGACATTTGAGAGATATTTGGCATTGGTTGAGCGTTCTTGAACTGTTTGATAACAGCTGTTGTCAACTCATCGTTTTTACCTTCAGCGTATGAACGAGCTTCAGTGTTAGCTGGGATTTCGTTAGTTGTATCGTAGAAGGCTTTTTGTTCTTCAGTTGAAACAAGGAAGTCTACAAATTTTTGAGCAGCTTCAAGGTTCTTAGTGCTTGATGGGATGATCCAAGCTTTACCACCACCGAATGCAGCATATTCTTTTCCGTTTGGAAGAGTTGGGATAGTTGCAACACCGTAGTTTACTTTAGCGTCTTTGAAGGCTTTAGCTTTCCAAGGTCCGTCAATGATAGCAGCTGTTTTACCTTCTTGGAATTGAGTTTGGATTAGGTTTCCAGCTCCTTCAGTATCTTGCATACCTTTAGGCCATTTTTCATACCAAGATTTAGCATAGTTGATACCTGCGATAGAACCGTCGTTTGCAAGACCGATGTCTTTAGCATCTTTACCGTTTTGTCCGAATACGTAACCGCCGTTACCAGCAAGAAGTCCGTATGCAAAGTAGAAGTTTGTCCAGTCAGCTAGGAAAGCAGAAGTTTTTCCATCTTCTCCAGCGAATGCGTATTTGCTATCTTTAGCAAGGTTTTCCAAGTCAGCAAATGTTTTTGGAGCTTCTTTTACCAAGTCTTTGTTGTAGTACATAACAAGTGACTCGATAACGGCAGGAGCACCGTAAACTTTACCGTCAGCAGCTGTTACAAGAGATTTAGTTTTATCATCTGTTTTAGCGCCGTCGCTCAATTTAACTTCTGAAAGTTGGCCGTCAGTACCAAGGCTACCTACACGGTCGTATGGTGCCATCATAACGTCAGCAGCTTTACCAGATTGGTTATCTAGAGAAAGGTTGTCAAGACCACCCATTTGGTCTCCGGTTTTGATAGTCACTTTTACGCCAGCTTCTTTTTCGTAAGCTTTTGCAGCTGATTCAGCAAAAGCTTTGTATTGGTCTTCAACGTAAAGAGTGATTTCTTTCGCTTCAGATGAACCAGCATCAGCAGCTTTTTCAGCAGGTTTGCTTCCGCAAGCTACCAAAAGCAAGCTAGCAAGTGTAGCAGTTCCAAGCACAGCAGCGCTCTTCATGAATTTAGATGACATAGTGTATTCCTCCTAAAGAATAACAAATTTTATAATGAGGAAACGCAAACGTTTTCCTTTATGGGACTAGTATAGCACAATCGGAAAGCGGTTGCAAGTATTTTTTGTAAAAATTTTTAAAAAAATTGTGAAAAAAGTAAACGCTTCATCGTCATATAATAGTAGAAAATCCCAAAAATAGCTTTTGTTTTAAATTTAAAAAAAGTTGAGAAAACGATTGCCTAATTTACAAATGGAAAGCAGAGAGGATTCTCATTTTATTTTTGCTTAATAAGATAAGTGAAACCCTTATTCCTATTTTGTTTATTTCCTGAAAGAATATATATACGAGTAAGAAGAAAAAATTTTTAAAAAATAATCAAAAAAGTTATTTAAAACCGCTTGCATTTATCAAGAAAATAAGCTATACTAGTAATAGCGCAAACGTTTGCGTTCATAAAAATGTAATATCTAACTATAAACACATGAGGTGCTTATTATGAAAAAACGTCAAAGTGGTGTGTTGATGCACATTTCTTCTCTTCCAGGAGCATACGGAATCGGATCATTTGGTAAAAGTGCTTATGACTTCGTTGATTTCTTGGTTCGCACAAAACAACGTTACTGGCAAATCCTTCCACTAGGAACAACTAGTTACGGAGACTCTCCTTACCAATCTTTCTCAGCCTTCGCAGGGAACACTCATTTTATCGATTTAGATATCTTGGCGGAACAAGGCTTGTTGCAAGAAAGTGACCTTGAAGGGGTTGACTTTGGTAGTGATGCGTCTGAAGTTGATTATGCGAAAATCTACTATGCACGTCGTCCTCTTTTAGAAAAAGCGGTAAAACGTTTCTTGGAAGTAGGAGATGTTAAAGATTTTGAGAAATTTGCTCAAGACAACCAATCATGGCTTGAACTCTTTGCAGAGTATATGGCTATCAAAGAGCATTTTGACAATCTTGCTTGGACTGAATGGCCAGATGCAGATGCTCGTGCTCGTAAAGCTTCAGCACTTGAAAGTTACCGTGAACAATTGGCAGACAAGTTGGTTTACCACCGTGTGACTCAATACTTCTTCTTCCAACAATGGTTGAAATTGAAAGCTTACGCTAACGACAACCACATCGAAATCGTTGGGGACATGCCAATCTACGTAGCGGAAGATTCAAGCGATATGTGGGCAAATCCACATCTCTTCAAGACAGATGTCAATGGTAAGGCTACTTGCATCGCAGGATGCCCACCAGATGAATTTTCTGCAACTGGTCAGCTTTGGGGTAACCCAATCTATGACTGGCAAGCAATGGACAAAGATGGCTACAAATGGTGGATTGAGCGCTTGCGTGAAAGCTTCAAAATCTACGACATCGTTCGTATCGACCACTTCCGTGGTTTCGAATCTTACTGGGAAATCCCTGCTGGTTCTGATACAGCAGCACCTGGTGAGTGGGTGAAAGGTCCTGGCTACAAGCTTTTTGCAGCCGTTAAGGAAGAGCTTGGTGAGCTAAACATCATCGCAGAAGACCTTGGCTTCATGACAGACGAAGTTATCGAATTGCGTGAACGTACTGGCTTCCCAGGAATGAAGATTCTTCAATTTGCATTCAACCCAGAAGACGAAAGCATCGATAGCCCACACTTGGCACCTGCTAACTCAGTTATGTACACAGGAACACACGATAACAATACGGTCCTTGGTTGGTACCGTAACGAGATCGATGATGCGACTCGTGAATACATGGCTCGCTACACTAACCGTAAAGAATACGAAACAGTGCCACATGCTATGCTTCGTACAGTCTTTTCATCAGTTAGCTTCATGGCAATTGCAACTATGCAAGATTTGCTAGAATTGGATGAGGCAGCTCGTATGAACTTCCCATCTACTCTTGGTGGAAACTGGTCTTGGCGTATGACTGAAGATCAATTGACACCAGCTGTCGAGGAAGGCTTGCTTGACTTGACAACAATCTATCGCCGAATCAATGAAAATTTGGTAGAATTAAAGAAATAATACAATATCAGGAGACACCTTAAACATGTTATCACTACAAGAATTTGTACAAAATCGTTACAATAAAACCATTGCAGAATGTAGCAATGAAGAGCTTTACCTGGCTCTTCTTAACTACAGCAAGCTTGCAAGTAGTCAAAAACCAGTCAACACTGGTAAAAAGAAAGTTTACTATATCTCAGCTGAGTTCTTGATTGGTAAACTCTTGTCAAACAACTTGATCAACCTTGGTCTTTACGACGATGTTAAAAAAGAACTTGCAGCTGCAGGTAAAGACTTGATTGAAGTTGAAGAAGTTGAATTGGAACCATCTCTTGGTAATGGTGGTTTGGGACGTTTGGCTGCCTGCTTTATCGATTCAATTGCTACTCTTGGTTTGAACGGTGACGGTGTTGGTCTTAACTACCACTACGGTCTTTTCCAACAAGTTCTTAAAAACAACCAACAAGAAACAATTCCAAACGCATGGTTGACAGAGCAAAACTGGTTGGTTCGCTCAAGCCGTAGCTACCAAGTGCCATTTGCTCACTTCACATTGACATCAACTCTTTACGATATCGATGTACCTGGTTACAAGACAGAAACTAAGAATCGCTTGCGTTTGTTTGACTTGGATTCAGTTGATTCTTCAATTATTAAAGACGGTATCAACTTTGATAAGACAGACATTGCTCGCAACTTGACTCTTTTCCTTTACCCAGATGATAGTGACCGTCAAGGTGAATTGCTCCGTATCTTCCAACAATACTTCATGGTTTCAAACGGTGCGCAATTGATCATCGAAGAAGCAATCGAAAAAGGAAGCAACTTGCATGACCTTGCTGACTACGCAGTTGTCCAAATCAACGATACTCACCCATCAATGGTTATCCCTGAATTGATCCGTCTTTTGACTGCTCGTGGTATCGAACTTGACGAAGCAATCTCAATCGTTCGTAGCATGACTGCCTACACTAACCACACAATCCTTGCTGAAGCCCTTGAAAAATGGCCTCTTGAATTCTTGCAAGAAGTGGTTCCTCACTTGGTGCCAATCATCGAAGAGTTGGACCGTCGCGTGAAAGCAGAATACAAAGATCCAGCTGTTCAAATTATCGATGAGAGCGGACGTGTTCACATGGCTCACATGGATATCCACTACGGATACAGTGTTAACGGGGTAGCAGCACTTCACACTGAAATCTTGAAAAATTCTGAGTTGAAAGCTTTCTACGACCTTTACCCAGAAAAATTCAACAATAAAACAAACGGTATCACTTTCCGTCGTTGGCTCATGCATGCTAACCCAAGATTGTCTCACTACTTGGATGAGATTCTTGGAGAAGGTTGGCACCATGAAGCTGATGAGCTTGAAAAACTCTTGTCTTATGAAGACAAAGCAGCTGTCAAAGAAAAATTGGAAAGCATCAAAGCTCACAACAAACGTAAATTAGCTCGTCACTTGAAAGAACACCAAGGTGTGGAAATCAATACAAACTCTATCTTTGATATCCAAATCAAACGTCTTCACGAGTACAAACGCCAACAAATGAACGCTTTGTACGTGATCCACAAATACCTTGACATCAAAGCTGGTAACATCCCTGCTCGCCCAATCACAATCTTCTTTGGTGGTAAAGCAGCTCCAGCCTACACAATCGCTCAAGACATCATCCACTTGATCCTTTGCATGTCAGAAGTTATTGCTAACGATCCAGCAGTAGCTCCACACTTGCAAGTAGTTATGGTTGAAAACTACAACGTTACTGCAGCAAGCTTCCTTATCCCAGCATGTGATATCTCAGAACAAATCTCACTTGCTTCTAAAGAAGCTTCAGGTACTGGTAACATGAAATTCATGTTGAACGGAGCTTTGACTCTTGGTACTATGGACGGTGCTAACGTGGAAATCGCTGAGTTGGTTGGAGACGAAAATATCTACATCTTTGGTGAAGATTCAGAAACTGTTATCGACCTTTACGAAAAAGCAGCTTACAAATCAAGCGAATTCTACGCTCGTGAAGCTATCAAACCATTGGTTGACTTCATCGTTAGCGATGCAGTTCTTGCAGCTGGAAACAAAGAGCGCTTGGAACGTCTTTACAATGAATTGATCAACAAAGACTGGTTCATGACTCTTCTTGACTTAGAAGATTACATCAAAGTGAAAGAGCAAATGTTGGCTGACTACGAAGACCGTGACGCATGGTTGGATAAAGTTATCGTTAACATTTCTAAAGCAGGATTCTTCTCATCTGACCGTACAATCGCTCAGTATAACGAAGATATCTGGCACTTGAACTAAGATACAAATTTATACTAATACATTTTGTAAAAAAGCGAGTTTCGATTGAAATTCGCTTTTTTGATTGATGTGGATTTTGGTTAATTCTGTCTAAAAATAGAGAAATTCTAGATGCAGTGAAGGCATAACATTTTATTTCAGCCTTATATTTCTTCGTAGTTGATTACCTCATATCCCTTGTATTCGCTTACACAAAGTATTATAATATGATTGTAGGAAAGAAGGTGTTCTTATGATACATACACTTAAATTGGTGTTGTTTATTACCTTTCTTGTAATAAGCTTGTTACCTGATAAGATTTTTGGAAAAAATAAAAAAATTTGGAAAATAGTTTTTGCAATATTGACGGCGGCGGCAGCATTGTCATTTATGTACTAAGCTATTTTAAGAATGTAGGGTTTATTTCTCTACATTCTTTTTAGTTTTTTCTGTTTTATAAATTCTATTTATCCAAGCGCTTCAAAAACTAACTTTTTTAAAAGCTAAGTGTTAGTAAGCTTGTAAGAAACCTAGTTTAAAACAGTAAACCAGCGCTTAAAATGCTGGTTTTCACTGTCTTCAGCCTTATATTTCTTTGTAGTTGATTACCTCATATTTCTTGTATTCGCTTACACAAAGTATTATAATATAATTGTAGGAAAGAAGGTGTTTTTATGTGGAAAAAATATTTTTCAAAATATAAATGGACGGATTTATTTTGGATTCTATTTGTTATTTTAACATGCCTCTATATAGGTAACCACGATTTGTTTCCTCTCAATCATCAAGAAATCTCTTTTCGTGGTAGCTTGTGGGGGTTGGTACTGGCCTTATATCACTTACTGTTCATTGATAAGTTTGTTATTTCGAATCGAAAATAAATGGAGAAGCTAAAAGCTTTAAATGTTTTAGACTTTTGGGATAGATAGTTTAAAAATTGAAATTTAAAACCGCAGATTTTCTTGAAATGCGGTTTTTTGTGTCAATTATAGTACTTTTCCAACCAGAATCTCAGCCTCAATGGTAATCTCTGTCAGTTGGCTCCAGTCAATCTTAGTCTGGTCGATGTGAAAGAGGAGGGGCGTCATGCTGAGTAGGGCTTGGAGCTGATTTGCTGTGATAGTCTTAGTCAGAGAGGCGGTTTGACTAGATAGGATGGTAAAGCGTTCCTGGAAATGCTCCTTGATATCTTGATTAGAATAATCCTTGTTTGTCAGCTGGTCTTGTACCTTCTGACGGATTTCCTTGAGGTGATTTTTAGTTGGAATAACCTTTATCAAGATGCCGTCTTTGGATAAAACGCGATGAAATTCTCCATAGTTGGCAGGTGAGAAGATATCAAGCAGGATATCCATGCTAGCGTCTTTTATAGGAAGACGAGCTAAGTCACCAACGAACCAGTTGACTGCCCAGTTTGGTTCACTCTTGGCAGCGATTTGGACGGAATCTTTGGAAATATCAAAGGCATAGAAGGTTTTGTCAGGATGCCTTTTTTGAAGCTTGCGAGAATAGAAACCTTCACCACAACCGATATCTAAAATTGTTTTGGCATTTTTTGAGCTTGCAAGTAAATCGGAAATGGCCTCTAAGATAGCTTGATAAAAGCCGGCTTCTAGGATTTGTTGGCGATTTTGAAAGTTTTCCTTGTCGTAGTTAGCAGATTGCTTGATTTGAGGGGCCAGATTGACATAGCCGAATTTCGCTAGGTCAAAAGAATGGCGATTGCTACATTTGAGACTGCTCTCTAGCAGAGTCAGATTTTCTTGACAGATAGGACAGGCAAAGGCAGTCGCAGAAGCAAAACGCTGAAGTTTGGGTTTGAGATTTGTATTCATAGTTTAAGTGTATCAAAAGAGGCAAATGAAAGCAACTTTAGGAATAAGTAGATGGGAGATTCAGTAGAAATAAAACTAATTCTCCAATTTATGGAATGAAATTGCTTTTATATCTAAATTGCTATATAATAATGATAAGGAGGAAATAAGTATGTTAAAAGAAGTACTAACCGTCGCAAAAGTTGCGAAAAAATCATCACTCTTTTTGGGTGGTGTCGCATTTGGTACCCTTGGTTTGAAAATCTTGGCAAGTAAGGAAGCTAAAAAAGGTTATTCTAAAGCTTTGGCTAAGGCTTACAAGTTGAAAGACGGGCTAGATGCATCTGTTTCTGTTGTGAAACAACATGGAGACGATGTCTTGCAAGATGCCAAATATTTGTACGAGCAAGAGAAAAAAGAAGAGCAATTAGATAGCCTTATAGGGGAATAATATGTCTTTTAAAGTGCTACATAGAGGATACCAACATATCCGACTATCATCTTCTTTTTCACTCACCTTGGATATTCAAGACTATCTTCGTTCCTTGGCGAGAGATGAAAAGGGAATTGAGTCTATCCAGTTTTACATGGATCAACAGCACTTTACTCTACGCATAAAAGAAGGCTTTTCTGTATTAGATAATGCAGAAGCCTTTTTAAAAAAAATTGATAAAGGGAAAGTTTCTGAGTTGATGACTCTTCCCATTCGTAGAGAAGAGAGTGCTTATTCTATTGTTTCAGGTGCAGCGATTAAGCGTATACTTTTTCGTAGTTTTGTGCCGTACCCTATTCGCTATATATGGACTTGTTATCAGGCCTTTGGCTATATTAGAGAAGCCTATCAAACACTAGCGCGTAAGGAACTAACGATGGAGGTTTTGGACTGTTCGGCGATTTTATTGTCCTTGTTTATGAACCAATCCAAGACAGCTAGCAACATCATGTTTATGCTTGATTTGGGGAATCATTTAGATCAGTGGTCCTTGAAAAAAACGGCAACAGATTTAGAACAAAGCCTTCTTGCAAAAGAGAGCGACGTATTCTTAGTACAGGGGGATACGGTCGTTAGTATCAAGAGTTCCGATGTTCAAATAGGAGATGTCTTGGTCCTATCTCAAGGAAATGAAATTCTGTTTGATGGACAAGTAGTTTCAGGTTTAGGTATGGTCAACGAAAGTTCCTTGACGGGAGAGAGTTTTCCAGTTGAAAAAAGAGAGTCTGATTTGGTTTGTGCAAATACAGTATTAGAAACTGGAGAGTTACGCATTCGTGTAACCGATAATCAGATGAACAGCCGGATTTTACAACTGATTGAGTTGATGAAGAAATCTGAAGAAAACAAGAAAACGAAACAACGCTATTTCATCAAGATGGCGGATAAGGTCGTCAAATATAATTTCTTGGGAGCTGGGCTGACTTACCTATTGACAGGTTCTTTTTCTAAGGCTATTTCTTTCCTATTGGTCGATTTCTCCTGCGCTTTGAAAATCTCTACTCCTGTAGCTTATTTGACAGCTATCAAGGAGGGGTTGAATCGTGAAATGGTGATTAAGGATGGGGATGTTCTGGAGAAATATCTGGAAGTTGATACTTTCTTGTTTGATAAGACGGGAACAATCACAACTAGTTATCCTATAGTTGAAAAGGTGTTACCTTTTGGGGACTATAGTGAGGAAGATATTCTCAGAATCAGTGCCTGTCTTGAGGAACACATTTATCATCCTATTGCTAATGCTATCGTCAAGCAAGCTGAGATAGAGGGAATTGAACATGAGGAAATGCATGGGAAACTCCAATATATCGCAAGCAAGGGGATCAAATCTCATATAGATGGGCAACCAGTTCTTATTGGGAATTATGTTTTGATGCAGGATGAGCAAATTCATATCAGTTCAGAACAAAATGCTTTAATTGAAGAGTACAAGAGTCACTATAATCTCTTATTCTTGGCTTATCAGAATGAATTGATTGGAATGTTCTGCATTCATACTCCTTTGAGAAAAGAAGCCAAAGCAGCCTTGGAGAAACTTAAGGCACAAGGGAAAAAATTGATTCTGGCAACAGGGGACACCTTGGTTAGAACAGAGGAATTAGTCAAAGATTTGCCCTTTGATCAGGTCTATACAGACTTGAAACCTGATGGGAAATTTGAGTTAGTAGAGGAACTGCAGAAAGCAGGTCACACTATTTTGATGGTTGGAGATGGATTGAATGACTCAGCGGCTCTAACCCTATCAGATATCGGTGTGGTGATGAATGAGAGTGCAGATATTTCTAAGCAGATGAGCGATATCTTATTGTTAGATAATCGCTTGGATTTCTTCCAAGAGTTGGATTGGCTATCATCATCTTTGCAAACCCTCATCAAGAAGAATATTCAAGATACCGTTGTCGTAAATAGTAGCTTGATTGGCTTTGGCTTATTTAATTGGCTCAGTCCTTCAAATCTCTCTATCTTACATAATCTAACAACCTTGCGCATTGTACTGCGTAGCCTGTCTATTAAAAATAGATAGATGAGAGTTATTAACAGCAAAAAGGAGTTACCTTTCTCGAGGATAACTCCTTTGTTTATAGATAAATGTTGAATAGTTTAGTAAGTCAATACAAAATATTTTTTCTTCCCACGACGGATAACAGTCAGTTCGTTCTCTAACTTATCTGCGTCACTCAAGACATAGTCAAGGTCTTGGATGCGGTCGCCGTTGACGTAGATAGCTCCGTTTTGGACGTCTTCACGGGCTTGGCGTTTGGAATTCACCACACCAGATGACACGAGCAGTTCCACGATATTGTGATTTTCATCTGCTTGAACTTGGTAGTTTGGCACTCCACGAAGTCCTTGTTTGAGCTCTTTGACAGAAAGGTTTTTGATGTTTCCTGCAAAGAGTTGCTCAGTGATGTTGAGGGCTTCTTTGTAGTCTTCTTCTCCGTGAACGAGTGTAACGACTTCACGAGCCAAGACTTTTTGAGCCAAGCGTTCGTGTGGCGCTGCTTCAAATTGTTTACGAATGTCTTCAATCTCATCAAGTGACAAGAAAGTAAAGATTTTCAAGAAGCGAACAGCGTCTGCGTCCATAACATTCATCCAGAATTGGTACATTTCGTATGGAGAAGTCTTTTCAGGATTAAGCCAGACGGCATTTCCTTCTGATTTACCAAATTTCTTACCAGTTGCATCTGTGATAAGCGGAACGGTGATAACGTGACCAGTCTTATCAGCTTTACGACGAAGCAATTCAGTACCAGCTGTCATATTTCCCCACTGGTCAGAACCACCGATTTGAAGCGTTACGTTGTGGTCTTGGTTAAGGACGAAGAAGTCGTAACCTTGCATGATTTGGTAAGCGAACTCAGTGTAAGAAATTCCTGTTTCAATCCGTTTTTTCACAGACTCCTTGCTCATCATGTAGTTGACAGTAAAGTATTTTCCGATATCACGGAGGAAATCAATGAAGCTGATGCTGCCAAACCAGTCGTAGTTGTTGACCATGACAGCCTTGTTTTCCCCATTTTCAAAGTCAAGAAAGCGAGAAAGTTGTCTTTGGATAGACTTGACCCAGCCATCTACTGTGTCTTTTGTTTGGAGACTACGTTCAGCATCTTTGAAGGACGGATCTCCGATGAGACCTGTAGCACCGCCAACGAGCGCATAAGGTTTGTGACCTGCTAGTTGCAAGCGACGACTTGTCAAGATTGCGACAAGGTGGCCTAGGTGAAGGCTGTCAGCAGTTGGATCGTAGCCAGTATAATAAGAAACTTGACCTTCTTCTAGGGCTTTACGCAAAGCTTCTTCATCAGTCGTTTGAAAAATCAAACCACGCTCTTTTAGCTCATCAAAAATGTGCATGTGTCTTTTCTCCTTTTTAAAAATATTGTTTCTACCTATTGTATCACAAACTTGGGCAATAGCCTAGTAGAATAGGGAAGAAAGTGGCTATTTTATTGAAAGTTTACCTTTTATGGTATAATAGTTACAGTGAGGAAATCCATGCAAAATCAATTAAATGAATTAAAACGAAAAATGCTGGAATTTTTCCAGCGAGTAAAATCAAAAATAAATCATAAAAAATCAGAGAAAGTCTCAGAAGTGAAGAAGTCGGATGGGACAGGTGGGAAAGTTCTGACTATCCTAGGTAGCATTTTAGTTGCTATCAAGGGAATTTTGAATACTCTCTTTATTTTAGGCTTTATCGGTGGGCTTTTTGGTGCTGGTGTAGCTCTTGGTTATGGAGTTGCTTTGTTTGACAAGGCCAAGGTTCCCCAATCGGAGGATTTAGTTAAGCAGGTTAAAAATATTTCTTCCATCTCAGAAATTGTTTACGCAGATGGGAGTGTTATTGCTTCTATCGAGAGTGACCTACTGCGAACTTCTGTTTCATCTGAGGAAATATCAGACAATCTCAAAAAGGCTATCGTTGCAACTGAGGACGAACATTTTCTTGAACATAATGGGGTTGTGCCAAAAGCTGTGATTCGGGCGACTTTGGGAACCTTTGCAGGTTTGGGCTCATCTAGCGGGGGCTCGACCTTGACCCAACAGTTAATCAAGCAACAAGTGGTTGGAGATGCTCCGACTTTGGCTCGTAAGGCTACAGAAATTGTTGATGCCCTTGCCTTGGAACGTAGCATGAGTAAGGATGAAATCTTGACGACTTATCTCAATGTTGCTCCCTTTGGTCGAAATCATAAAGGGCAGAATATTGCAGGTGCCCAGCAAGCTGCTGAAGGGATTTTTGGTATCGATGCCAACAAGTTGAGTATTCCCCAAGCTGCCTTCCTAGCAGGTTTGCCACAGAGTCCGATTACTTATTCTCCTTATGAAAATACTGGAGAGTTAAAGAGTGATGAAGACTTAGAACTTGGTTTGAAGCGGGCCAAGGATGTTCTCTACAACATGTACCGCACGGGTGCTCTGACTCAGGAAGAATACGACCAGTACAAGGACTATAATCTCAAACAAGACTTCTTGCCATCAGGAACTGTCAATGTTGTTTCGAGGGATTACCTCTACTTTACAGCTATGGCTGAAGCGACAGACCGTATGTATGATTATTTAGTTCGACAGGACAATGTCTCTAACCAAGAGTTGAAAAATGAAGCGATTCGAAAGGCTTATCATGAGAGAGCTGAGCAGGAACTAAGTAATGGTGGCTACAAAATTACTACAACGATCAATAAAAAAATCTATGCGGCCATGCAAAATGCAGTTGCTAACTATGGTCATTTGGTAGATGATTCGACTGGGCAGCCTGAAGTAGGGAATGTTTTGATGGACAATAAAACGGGGGCTGTTCTAGGCTTTGTTGGTGGTCGTAATTACCAGACTAACCAAAACAATCACGCCTTTGACACCAAGCGTTCACCAGCCTCTACAACCAAGCCTTTGCTGGCCTACGGAATTGCCATTGACCAAGGTTTGATGGGAAGTGCTAGCATATTGTCAAATTATCCTACAAATTTTGCAAATGGTAGTCCGATTGTGCATGGTAGTAGTAAAGGCACAGATATGGTCAATTTGGGTGATGCTTTAAACTATTCATGGAATATTCCAGCCTATTGGACCTATCGCATGCTTCGTGAAAAAGGTGTCGATGTTAAGAGCTATATGGAGAAAATGGGTTATGAGATTCCAGAGTACGGTATCGAAAGTCTACCTATGGGCGGTGGTATTGAAGTTACAGTTGCCCAGCATACCAATGGTTATCAAACACTTGCTAATAACGGTGTCTACCATCAGAAACATGTGATTTCTAAGATTGAATCATCTGATGGCACAGTAATCTATGAATTCCAAGACAAACCAGTTCAAGTGTATTCGAAGGCAACAGCAACGATTATGCAGAGTTTACTTCGTGAGGTGATTTCATCTCGAATCACTTCAAGTTTCCAAACGGACTTGGCTTCTATCAATTCAAGTTTAGCTCGTGCAGACTGGATTGGTAAGACTGGTACAACCAACGAGGATGAAAATATGTGGCTCATGCTTTCGACGCCAAGATTGACTCTAGGTGGTTGGCTAGGTCATGATGACAACCGTCCAATGGCTAAGGGGGCTGGGCATTATCGAAATGCCAAATATATGGCCCACTTGGTCAATGCTATCCAACAGGCTGAGCCTGGTGTTTGGGGCAATGAACGCTTTAGCCTTGATTCTAGTGTGACCCAATCTCAGGTCCTCAGATCTACAGGGCAGAAGCCTGGCAAAGTATCTGTTAATGGAAGAACAGTGGATCTTTCAGGTTCTACTGTAACGAGCTATTGGGCTACCAAGGCGGGAGCTCCAACGACAAGCTATCACTTTGCTATTGGAGGAAGTGAAGCAGATTACCAAAATGCTTGGTCAAGTATTATTGGTAGTTTCTCATCTACACCAAGCTCAAGTAATAGCTCTAGCAGTACATCAAGTTCATCATCTACACAATCAAATAGCAGAAGATAGAACTATAAAATAGAAACCTCTCTTTTTCAAGTGTAAAATAAAAATCTTAAATAACGGTCTTGAATCTCGTTAAGTGAGAAGCAAGGCCGTTTTTATGCTCTTAAAGACAAAAGCTATTGTCAAAATTGTTGGTAAAATGTAAATTATCAAGTGAGTTTTGCAGCCTAGATAATATTGCAGAGATTATTTGTAATTTTAGTATAGAAATTTACTGAAAGTGCAATTGTTTTGGATGTCCTAGTGTTTCAATGATACAGAAGAATATTCTCCATCTATCAGTAATATCGTCTCTGTTTAATCGTTTTATGTTAATCGAAAGTTCTTCTGCAGCAGTGAAGTTTCTCTTTGTTAAGAATGAAAGCAGAAGTTAGAGACTAGCTTCTGCTTTTTTATCTATATTACTTTACTGGTAAATAAAAAAGTTAAAAAAATCACAAAAAAACTTGAACAAACAAATGAAAAGGCTTACAATTATATTATAAATAGTACAAATAAAAAACGGAGGAATGCTTTATGAAAGCCTATACTTATGTTAAACCAGGACTTGCTTCTTTTGTTGATGTAGACAAACCAGTTATTCGCAAGCCAACAGACGCTATTGTGCGTATCGTAAAAACTACTATTTGTGGAACAGACCTCCATATTATCAAAGGGGATGTTCCCGCTTGTCAAAGTGGTACCATTCTTGGTCACGAAGGGATTGGGATTGTTGAAGAAGTTGGGGAAGGAGTTTCTAACTTCAAAAAAGGCGACAAGGTCTTGATTTCTTGTGTTTGTGCCTGTGGTAAATGCTACTACTGTAAAAAAGGAATTTATGCCCACTGTGAAGACGAAGGGGGCTGGATTTTCGGTCACTTGATTGATGGTATGCAGGCTGAATATTTACGTGTCCCTCATGCAGATAACACTCTTTACCATACTCCAGAAGACTTGTCAGACGAAGCTTTGGTTATGCTATCAGATATTCTACCTACTGGATATGAAATTGGTGTCTTAAAAGGGAAAGTAGAACCTGGTTGCAGCGTAGCCATTATTGGTTCAGGACCAGTTGGATTGGCTGCTCTTTTGACAGCTCAATTCTATTCACCAGCTAAATTGATTATGGTGGACTTAGACGATAACCGCTTGGAAACTGCTGTATCATTTGGTGCGACTCATAAGATTAATTCTTCAGACCCTGAAAAAGCCATTAAAGAAATTTATGATTTGACAGATGGTCGTGGTGTAGATGTTGCTATCGAAGCTGTTGGTATTCCTGCAACATTTGATTTCTGTCAAAAGATTATCGGTATAGACGGAACAGTTGCCAACTGTGGTGTACATGGTAAACCAGTCGAATTCGATTTGGACAAACTTTGGATTCGCAACATCAATGTAACAACTGGTTTGGTATCTACAAATACCACTCCACAATTGTTGAAAGCTCTTGAAAGTCATAAGATTGAACCAGAAAAATTGGTAACTCATTATTTCAAACTAAGTGAAATTGAAAAAGCCTATGAAGTTTTCAGTAAGGCGGCAGACCACCATGCAATTAAGGTCATCATCGAAAACGATATTTCAGAAGCTTAAGTAGTAAAAATATTTTGGAACATAAGCAAATAGAAATTCAGTCATCATAAGATAGCTGGATTTTTTATCAAAAAATTAAGAAATGAGCATATTTCTTTCCTTGTTTAGCGGAATTGGTTATAATATACGGTACAAAGGAATGAATGAATATGTATCGTGTTATAGAAATGTACGGAGATTTTGAACCGTGGTGGTTCTTAGAAGGTTGGGAAGAAGATATTGTAGCAAGTAAGAAATTTGACCAGTATTATGATGCTCTCAAATACTATAAAACTTGCTGGTTTAGATTGGAACAAGAATCCCCTCTTTATAAAAGTAGAAGTGACTTGATGACTATTTTTTGGGATCCAGAAGATCAACGCTGGTGTGATGAATGTGATGAGTATTTACAACAATACCATTCTTTGGCTCTTTTACAGGATGAGCAGGTTATTCCAGATGAAAAACTACGCCCAGGCTATGAAAAACAAACAGGTAAGGAAAGGCACCGTTCTTGCCGTATGAAATTAAAATAGAGAAAAAGTAACTTTTTTGGAGTTGCTTTTTTTATTTTTCCAAATCTTTGCGAATAGTATAGGTGAGGAGGTAAGTATGGTTCAAGAAATTGCACAAGAAATCATTCGTTCGGCCCGGAAAAAAGGGGCGCAAGACATTTATTTTGTCCCCAAGTTAGACGCCTATGAGCTTCATATGAGGGTGGGAGACGAGCGCTGTAAAATCGGTTGTTATGATTTTGAAAAGTTTGCGGCCGTCATCAGTCACTTTAAGTTTGTGGCGGGTATGAATGTTGGAGAAAAGCGACGTAGTCAACTTGGTTCCTGTGATTATGCCTATGACGATAAGATGGCGTCACTACGTTTATCTACCGTAGGCGATTATAGAGGGCATGAGAGTTTAGTTATTCGCTTGTTGCATGATGAGAAGCAGGAGTTGCATTTTTGGTTTCAGGATATTGACGAATTGGGCAAGCAGTATAGGCAACGGGGTCTCTATCTCTTTGCTGGTCCAGTTGGAAGTAGTAAGACAACCCTGATGCACGAATTGGCCAAGTCCATCTTTAAAGGACAGCAAGTCATGTCTATCGAAGATCCTGTCGAAATCAAGCAGGAGGACATGCTCCAGTTGCAGTTGAACGAAGCAATCGGACTAACCTATGAAAATCTGATTAAGCTTTCCCTACGGCATCGTCCTGATCTCTTGATTATCGGAGAAATTCGGGACAGCGAAACGGCGCGTGCAGTGGTCAGAGCTAGTTTGACAGGTGCGACAGTCTTTTCAACCATTCATGCCAAGAGCATTCGAGGTGTTTATGAGCGCCTTCTGGAGTTGGGTGTGAGTGAGGAGGAATTGGCAGTCGTTCTGCAGGGAGTCTGCTATCAGAGATTAATCGGGGGAGGAGGAATCGTTGACTTTGCAAACAAAGACTATCAAGAACACCAGCCAACTAGCTGGAATGAACAGATTGACCAGCTTCTTGAAGATGGACATATCACAAGTCTTCAGGCTGAAACGGAAAAAATTAGCTACAGCTAAGCAAAAAAATATCATCACCCTGTTTAACAATCTCTTTTCCAGCGGTTTTCATCTGGTGGAGACCATCTCCTTTTTAGATAGGAGTGCTTTGTTAGACAAGCAGTGTGTGATCCAGATGCGCACGGGCTTGTCTCAGGGGAAATCATTTTCAGAAATGATGGAAAGTTTGGGATTTTCAAGTGCCATTGTCACTCAGTTATCCCTAGCGGAAGTCCATGGAAATCTCCACCTGAGTTTGGGAAAGATAGAAGAGTATCTAGACAATCTAGCCAAGGTCAAGAAAAAATTAATTGAAGTAGCGACCTATCCTTTGATTTTGCTGGGATTTCTTCTCTTAATTATGCTGGGACTACGTAATTACCTGCTACCACAACTGGATAGTAGTAATATTGCCACCCAAATCATTGGAAATCTCCCACAAATCTTTCTAGGAATGGTAGGCTTTGTTTCAGTAGGTATCCTTTTAGCACTAACTTTTTATAAAAGAAGTTCTAAGATGCGCGCCTTTTCTATCTTAGCACGCCTTCCCTTTCTTGGAATCTTTGTGCAGACCTATTTGACAGCCTATTATGCGCGTGAATGGGGGAATATGATTTCGCAGGGGATGGAGCTGACGCAGATTTTTCAGATCATGCAGGAACAAGGTTCCCAGCTCTTTAAAGAAATCGGTCAAGACCTAGCTCAATCCCTACAAAATGGCTGCGAATTTTCTCAGACGATAGCGACCTATCCTTTCTTTAGGAAAGAGTTGAGTCTCATTATCGAGTATGGGGAAGTCAAGTCCAAGCTGGGTAGTGAGTTGGAAATCTATGCTGAAAAAACTTGGGAAGCCTTTTTTACCCGAGTCAACCGCACCATGAACTTAGTACAGCCACTGGTCTTTATCTTTGTGGCTCTGATTATCGTTTTACTTTATGCGGCAATGCTCATGCCCATGTATCAAAATATGGAGGTAAATTTTTAACATGAAAAAAATGATGACATTCTTGAAAAAAGCGAAAGTGAAAGCTTTCACGCTTGTGGAAATGTTGGTGGTCTTGCTCATCATCAGCGTGCTTCTCTTGCTCTTTGTACCTAATCTGACCAAGCAAAAAGAAGCAGTCAATGACAAAGGAAAAGCTGCTGTTGTTAAGGTGGTGGAAAGCCAGGCAGAGCTTTATAGCTTGGATAAAAATGAAGATGCTAGCCTAAGTAAGTTACAAGCAGATGGGCGTATTACTCCTGAACAGGCTAAAGCCTATAATGAATACTATGCTAAAAATGGAGGAACAAATCGTAAAGTCAATGATTAAGGCCTTTACCATGCTGGAAAGTCTATTAGTTTTGGGTCTTGTGAGTATCCTTGCCTTGGGCTTGTCCGACTCTGTCCAGTCCACTTTTGCTGCGGTAGAGGAGCAGATTTTCTTTATGGAGTTTGAAGAACTGTATCGGGAAACCCAAAAACGCAGTGTAGCTAGTCAGCAAAAGACTAGTCTAAACTTAGCTGGGCAAACGATCAGTAATGGCAGTCAAAAGTTGACAGTTCCTAAAGGAATTAAGGTACCATCAGGCCAAAACATTACATTTGACCGAACTGGGGGCAATTCGTCCCTGGCTAAGGTTGAATTTCAGACCAGCAAAGGAGCGATTCGTTATCAATTATATCTAGGAAATGGAAAAATTAAACGCATTAAGGAAACAAAAAATTAGGGCAGTAATTTTACTAGAAGCAGTAGTTGCTCTAGCTATCTTTGCCAGTATTGCTACCCTTCTTTTGGGACAAATTCAAAAGAATAGGCAAGAAGAAGCAAAAATCTTGCAGAAAGAAGAAGTTGTGCGTGTAGCTAAGATGGCACTACAGACAGGTCAAAATCAGGTAAAGATAAACGGAGTTGAGATTCAGGTGTTTTCTAGTGAAAAAGGATTGGAGATTTATCATGGTTCAGAACAGTTGTTGGCGATTAAAGAGCCATAAGGTCAAGGCTTTCACCTTGTTGGAATCCTTGATTGCCCTCATTGTCATCAGTGGAAGCTTACTTCTCTTTCAAGCCATGAGTCAGCTCCTCATTTCAGAAGTTCGCTACCAGCAGCAAAGCGAGCAAAAAGAGTGGCTCTTGTTTGTGGACCAGCTGGAGGCAGAATTAGATCGTTCGCAATTCGAAAAAGTGGAGGGTAATCGCCTCTATATGAAGCAGGATGGCAAGGAAATTGCGATAGGTAAGTCAAAATCGGATGATTTTCGAAAAACTGATGCCAGTGGACGAGGATATCAGCCTATGATTTATGGACTCAAATCTGCGCAGATTACAGAGGAGAATCAACTGGTTCGTTTTCGTTTCCAGTTCCAAAAAGGCTTAGAAAGGGAGTTCATCTATCGTGTGGAAAAAGAAAAAAGTTAAGGCAGGTGTTCTCCTCTATGCAGTCACCATGGCAGCCATCTTTAGTCTTTTGTTACAATTTTACTTGAACCGACAAGTTGCCCACTATCAAGACTATGCTTTGAATAAAGAAAAGTTAGTCGCTTTTGCTATGGCCAAACGAGCCAAAGATAAGGTTGAGCAAGAAAGTGGGGAACAGGCCTTTAATCTAGGTCAGGTGAACTATCAAAACAAGAAAACAAGCTTGGTGACAAGGGTTCGTACGCCTAAGAGCCAATATGAGTTCATCTTTCCTTCCGTCAAACTCAAAGAAGAGAAAACAGCTAAAAAGGAAAAGGTAGTGACTGATTCAAGTAATCAAGCAGAGAAGAAAAAATCAGAAGAGAAAGTTGAAAAGAAAGAGAATTCCTAGCCAATCAAGCTACTTTGTGCTAAACTAAAAATATGAAACATGATTTTAACCACAAAGCAGAAACTTTCGATTCCCCTAAAAATATCTTCCTTGCAAACTTGGTTTGTCAAGCAGTCGAGAAACAGATTGATCTTCTATCAGACAAAGAAATTTTGGATTTCGGTGGAGGGACGGGTCTGTTAACCTTGCCCCTAGCCAAGCAGGCCAAGTCTGTAACATTGGTGGATATTTCGGAGAAAATGCTGGAGCAAGCTCGTTTGAAAGCGGAGCGGCAAGACATCAAGAATATCCACTTTTTGGAGCAATATTTACTGGAAAAAACCTTGGAGAAAGAGTTTGATCTCATTGTTGTTTGTCGTGTTCTTCATCATATGCCTGATTTGGATGCGGCTCTCTCACTGTTTCATCAACATTTGAGGGAAGATGGACAACTCCTACTTGCTGATTTTACCAAGACAGAAGCTACCCATCATGGATTTGAATTGGTTGAACTGGAAAACAAGCTAGCCCAGTTTGGTTTTTCATCTGTGCATAGTCAGATCCTCTATAGCGCTGAAGACCTGTTTCAAGGAAATTACGCAGAACTCTTTTTAACAGTAGCCCAAAAATCACTCGCCTAGTCAGGGAGTGATTTTTCTATAAGGATGGAAAAAAGAAGGGAAATTTGATAAGATAGGAATATGGATTTTGAAAAAATTGAACAAGCTTATACCTATTTACTAGAGAATGTCCAAGTCATCCAAAGTGATTTGGCGACCAACTTTTATGACGCCTTGGTGGAGCAAAATAGCATCTATCTGGATGGTGAAACTGAGCTAGAGCAGGTCAAGGAAAACAATCAGGCCCTTAAACGTTTAGCGCTACGCAAAGAAGAATGGCTCAAGACCTACCAGTTTCTCTTGATGAAGGCTGGGCAGACAGAGCCCCTACAGGCCAATCACCAGTTTACACCAGATGCCATTGCTTTACTTTTGGTGTTTATTGTGGAAGAGTTGTTTAAAGAAGAGGAGATTACGATCCTCGAAATGGGTTCTGGGATGGGAATTCTAGGCGCTACTTTCTTGACCTCGCTTGATAAAAAGGTGGATTACTTGGGAATGGAAGTGGATGATTTGCTGATTGATTTGGCGGCTAGTATGGCAGATGTAATTGGTTTGCAGGCTGGCTTTGTCCAAGGAGATGCCGTTCGTCCACAAATGCTCAAAGAGAGCGATGTGGTCATCAGCGACTTGCCTGTCGGCTATTATCCAGATGATGCCGTTGCGTCGCGCCATCAAGTTGCTTCTAGTCAAGAACATACTTACGCTCATCACTTGCTCATGGAACAAGGACTTAAGTATCTCAAGTCAGATGGCTACGCTATTTTTCTCGCTCCGAGTGATTTGTTGACCAGTCCTCAGAGTGATTTGTTGAAAGGGTGGTTGAAAGAGGAGGCGAATCTAGTTGCCATGATTAGTTTGCCTGAAAATCTCTTTGCCAATGCCAAACAATCTAAGACTATTTTTATCCTACAGAAGAAAAATGAAATAGCAGTAGAGCCTTTTGTTTATCCACTTGCTAGCTTACAAGATGCAAGTGTTTTAATGAAATTTAAAGAAAATTTTCAAAAATGGACTCAAGGTACTGAAATATAAAATAGATTTTGTTATAATAGACGAAAACGCTTAAAAAGGGGTATCATGTTATGACAAAAACAATTGCAATCAATGCGGGAAGTTCAAGTTTGAAATGGCAATTATACTTAATGCCAGAAGAAAAAGTATTGGCGAAAGGTTTGATTGAACGTATCGGTTTGAAAGATTCAATTTCAACTGTAAAATTTGACGGCCGTTCTGAACAACAAATTTTGGATATTGAAAATCACACACAAGCTGTTAAAATCTTATTGGATGACTTGATTCGTTTCGATATTATCAAGTCTTATGATGAGATTACAGGTGTTGGCCACCGTGTTGTTGCAGGTGGAGAATATTTCAAAGAATCAACAGTCGTTGAGGGAGATGTTTTAGAAAAAGTTGAAGAGTTGAGCTTGTTGGCTCCTCTCCACAATCCAGCCAATGCAGCAGGTGTTCGTGCCTTCAAGGAATTGTTGCCAGACATTACCAGTGTAGTTGTTTTTGATACTTCATTCCACACAACTATGCCAGAGAAAGCTTATCGCTACCCTCTACCAACAAAATATTACACAGAAAACAAGGTTCGTAAATATGGTGCCCACGGTACAAGCCACCAGTTTGTAGCAGGAGAAGCAGCACAACTCTTGGGACGTCCATTAGAAGATTTGAAATTGATTACTTGCCACATCGGTAATGGTGCTTCTATTACAGCAGTTAAGGGCGGTCAATCTGTTGATACTTCAATGGGATTCACTCCACTTGGTGGTGTGATGATGGGAACACGTACAGGAGATATTGACCCAGCTATCATTCCTTACTTAATGCAATATACAGAGGACTTTAACACGCCTGAAGACATTAGTCACGTTCTTAATCGTGAATCAGGACTAATGGGGGTTTCAGGTAAATCTAGTGATATGCGTGATGTAATTGCTGCTATGAAAGAAGGGGACCACGATGCCACTTTAGCCTATGAAATGTATGTTGACCGTATCCAAAAACATATCGGTCAATACCTTGCAGTCTTAAATGGAGCAGATGCTATTATCTTTACTGCAGGTATCGGTGAAAATGCAGCAAACGTACGTGAAGATGTTATCTCAGGTATCTCTTGGTTTGGCTGTGATGTTGATCCAGAAAAGAACGTTTTTGGCGTGACAGGAGACATCTCAACAGAGGCAGCGAAGATCCGTGTTTTGGTTATTCCAACTGATGAAGAATTGGTCATTGCCCGTGACGTTGAACGCTTGAAAAAATAAGTAAAACTAGTAAAAATATTCCGTACAAGGAGTTGGGAAAGAGATTTTTCCAGCTTCTTTTTATGGTGAAATTGTCCAAAACCTTGCTATGATTGGCTTTTTTGAAAAATATGGTATAATAGTAGTAATTTAATAGATGGAGTTGAGTTTTGAAGAAAAACTTTCGTGTAAAAAGAGAGAAAGATTTTAAGGCGATTTTCAAGGAGGGGACAAGTTTTGCCAATCGCAAATTTGTTGTCTACCAACTAGAAAACCAGAAAAACCATTTTCGAGTAGGTCTATCAGTTAGCAAAAAACTTGGGAATGCCGTCACTAGAAATCAAATTAAGCGACGAATTAGACATATTATCCAGAATGCAAAAGGGAGTCTGGTAGAAGATGTCGATTTTGTTGTCATTGCTCGAAAAGGGGTTGAAAACTTAGGATACGCAGAGATGGAGAAAAATCTACTCCACGTATTAAAATTATCAAAGATTTACCAGGAAGGAAATGGGAGTGAAAAAGAAACTACAGTTGACTAGTTTGCTAGGACTGTCTCTATTGTTCATGACAGCCTGTGCAACAAATGGGACAACTAGCGATATTACAGCCGAATCGGCTGATTTTTGGAGTAAATTTGTTTACTTCTTTGCGGAAATCATTCGCTTTTTATCGTTTGATATCAGTATCGGAGTGGGGATTATCCTCTTTACGGTCTTGATTCGTACAGTTCTCTTGCCAGTCTTCCAAGTGCAAATGGTGGCTTCCAGAAAAATGCAGGAAGCTCAACCACGCATTAAGGCGCTTCGAGAACAATATCCAGGTCGTGATATGGAAAGCAGAACCAAGCTAGAGCAAGAAATGCGTAAAGTCTTTAAAGAAATGGGTGTCAGACAGTCGGATTCTCTTTGGCCGATTTTGATTCAGATGCCGGTTATCTTGGCCTTGTTCCAAGCTCTATCAAGAGTTGACTTTTTAAAGACAGGTCATTTCTTATGGATTAACCTTGGTGGTGTGGATACGACCCTTGTTCTTCCGATTTTGGCAGCTGTATTCACCTTTTTAAGTACTTGGTTGTCTAACAAAGCCTTGTCTGAACGTAATGGAGCTACGACAGCGATGATGTATGGGATTCCAGTCTTGATTTTTGTCTTTGCAGTTTATGCACCAGGTGGAGTCGCCCTCTACTGGACAGTGTCCAATGCTTATCAAGTCTTGCAAACCTATTTCTTGAACAATCCATTCAAGATTATCGCAGAGCGCGAGGCTGTAGCTCAGGCACAGAAAGATTTGGAAAATAGAAAAAGAAAAGCCAAGAAAAAGGCTCAGAAAACGAAATAATAAGGAGGAATCTGGTAATGGGAGTATTTACAGGTTCAACTGTTGAAGAAGCAATCCAGAAAGGATTGAAAGAATTAGATATTCCAAGAATGAAGGCTCATATCAAAGTCATTTCTCGCGAGAAAAAAGGATTTCTTGGTTTATTTGGTAAAAAACCAGCTCAAGTTGACATTGAAGCTATTAGTGAAACAACTGTCATTAAAGCAAATCAACAAGCTATTAAGGGTGTTCCTAAAGAAATCAATGAACAAAATGAACCGGTCAAAACGGTCAGTGAAGCAACCGTTGATTTGGGTCATGTTGTAGAAGCAATTAAAAAGATTGAAGAAGAAGGCCAAGGGGTTTCTGATGAAGTCAAGGCTGAAATCTTGAAAAATGAAAAACATGCTAGCACCATCTTAGAAGAAACTGGGCACATTGAGATTTTAAATGAATTACAGCTTGAAGAAGCTGGTTTCGGAGAAGAAGTAGAAACTCCTATTGTCGAGACTCAAGCTGAACGAACTGAAAGTCAAGAATTAGAAGATTTGGGCTTAAAGGTGGAACCGAGCTTTGATATTGAACAAGTAGCTACGGAAGTAACGACTTATGTTCAAACTATTATTGATGATATGGACGTTGAGGCGACGATTTCGAATGATTATAATCGTCGTAGCATCAATCTGCAAATTGATACCAACGAACCAGGTCGTATTATCGGTTACCATGGCAAAGTTTTAAAGGCCTTGCAACTATTGGCTCAAAATTATCTTTATAACCGCTATTCAAGAACCTTCTATATCACAATCAATGTTAATGATTATGTTGAACACCGTGCAGAAGTCTTGCAGACCTATGCGCAAAAATTGGCGGCTCGTGTTTTAGAAGAAGGCCGTAGTCATCAGACAGATCCCATGTCAAATAGTGAACGCAAGATTATCCATCGTATTATTTCACGCATGGATGGCGTGACTAGTTACTCTGAGGGTGATGAGCCAAATCGCTATGTCGTTGTAGATACAGAATAAACAAAATCAGGGTTATCCTGATTTTTTGCTAGCTGGAGGAGATTAAATTAATGTTGAATAAGATAAGAGACTATCTAGACTTTGCTGGTTTGCAGTACCGTAATCCTGATAAAGCGGGAGTAGAGCGAGAGAAAATGTTGGCATTTCGCCACAAAGGTCAAGAGGCCAGAAAGGCTTTTACAGAGCTAGCCAAAGCCTTTCAAGCAAGCCATCCAGAATGGCAACTCCAACAGACTAGCCAGTGGATGAACCAAGCGCAGCGCTTGCGACCGCACTTCTGGGCTTATCTACAGCGTGAGGGGAGAGTGACAGAACCTATGTTGGCTCTTCGTTTGTATGGAGTACCCTCTGATTTTGGTGTTTCCTTAGAAGTCAGTTTCATCGAGCGCAAGAAAGATGAGCAAACTCTAGGCAAGCAGGCCAAAGTTTTAGAAATTCCAACCGTTGAAGGGATTTATTATCTAGCCTACTCTGATGGCCAAAGTCAACGGTGGGAGGCGAACGAAGAAAATCGTCAAGTCTTAGTCGAGAAGGTAGGCAGTCAAGAAATCCGAAAAGTGTTAGTTAAAGCAGATGTTTCTTTTATAGAAACCCAATCATTAGAAATGATTTTAGGAAAATTAGAAGAAGCTTATGAACGCTTACTTCCCTACTATCAGGCGACCAGAGAATAGAAAATAGATGACTTATATAGCGTCGAATTGTTTAATTGCTATTCTATGTATTTTTTCATATAATAGTAAAATAGAATGTGTGATCCAATAATCACCTCAAATAGAAAGGAAATTCTATGTCAAATCTATCTGTTAATGCAATTCGTTTCCTAGGTATTGACGCCATTAATAAAGCCAACTCAGGTCACCCAGGTGTGGTTATGGGAGCGGCTCCTATGGCTTACAGCCTCTTTACAAAACAACTTCGTATCAATCCGGCTCAACCAAACTGGATTAACCGTGACCGCTTTATTCTTTCAGCAGGCCATGGTTCAATGCTCCTTTATGCCCTTCTTCATCTTTCTGGTTTTGAAGATGTCAGCATGGATGAGATTAAGAGCTTCCGTCAATGGGGTTCAAAAACACCTGGTCACCCAGAATTTGGCCATACAGCAGGGATTGATGCTACAACAGGTCCTTTAGGTCAAGGGATTTCAACTGCCACTGGTTTTGCCCAGGCAGAACGTTTCTTGGCAGCCAAATATAACCGCGAAGGCTACAATATCTTTGACCACTATACTTACGTTATCTGTGGAGACGGAGACTTGATGGAAGGAGTCTCAAGTGAGGCAGCTTCATACGCAGGTTTGCAAAAGCTAGATAAGTTGGTTGTCCTTTATGATTCAAATGACATCAACTTGGATGGTGAGACAAAGGATTCCTTTACAGAAAGTGTTCGTGACCGTTACAATGCTTACGGTTGGCATACAGCCTTGGTTGAAGATGGAACAGACTTGGAAGCCATCCATGCTGCTATCGAAACAGCTAAAGCTTCAGGCAAACCATCATTGATTGAAGTGAAGACTGTTATTGGATACGGTTCTCCAAACAAACAGGGAACTAATGCCGTACACGGTGCTCCTCTTGGAGCAGATGAAACTGCGGCTACTCGCCAAGCCCTTGGCTGGGACTATGAACCATTTGAAATCCCAGAACAAGTATATGCTGATTTCAAAGAACATGTTGCAGACCGTGGTGCATCAGCTTATCAAACTTGGACTAAATTAGTTGCTGATTATAAAGAAGCGCATCCAGAATTGGCTGCAGAAGTAGAAGCCATCATCGACGGACGCGACCCAGTTGAAGTGACTCCAGCGGACTTCCCTGCTTTAGAAAATGGCTTCTCTCAAGCAACTCGTAATTCAAGCCAAGATGCTTTGAACGTTGTAGCTGCTAAGTTGCCAACCTTCTTGGGTGGATCAGCGGACCTAGCTCACTCAAACATGACTTATATCAAAACAGATGGACTTCAAGACGATGCAAATCGCTTGAACCGTAACATTCAGTTTGGTGTTCGTGAATTTGCAATGGGAACGATCTTGAACGGGATGGCTCTTCATGGTGGACTTCGTGTATATGGTGGAACTTTCTTCGTCTTCTCTGACTATGTGAAGGCAGCTGTCCGCTTGTCAGCTTTGCAAGGTCTTCCTGTGACTTATGTCTTTACCCACGATTCAATCGCGGTTGGGGAAGACGGTCCAACGCACGAACCAGTTGAGCATTTAGCAGGTCTTCGTGCTATGCCAAATCTAAACGTTTTCCGTCCAGCAGATGCGCGTGAAACACAAGCAGCTTGGTACCTTGCAGTGACAAGCGAAAAAACACCAACTGCCCTTGTCTTGACACGTCAAAACTTGACTGTTGAAGAAGGAACAGACTTTGATAAAGTTGCAAAAGGTGCCTATGTTGTCTATGAAAATGCAGCAGACTTTGATACCATCTTGATTGCGACAGGTTCAGAGGTTAATCTTGCTGTCTCAGCTGCCAAAGAATTGGCTAGTCAAGGTGCAAAAGTCCGCGTAGTCAGCATGCCATCTACAGATGTCTTTGATAAACAAGATGCAGCATACAAGGAAGAAATTCTTCCAAATGCAGTTCGTCGTCGTGTTGCAGTCGAAATGGGTGCGACTCAAAACTGGTACAAATATGTTGGTCTCGATGGTGCTGTTCTCGGTATTGATACCTTCGGATCCTCTGCCCCAGCACCAAAAGTATTGGCAGAATATGGCTTTACTGTAGAAAATCTTGTAAAAGTCGTTCAAAACTTGAAATAATCCTAAAAATCAGGGCGCAAGCTCTGGTTTTTCTTACTAGAAAAACAAGGCACAATCTTGTAAAAGTAGCTGAAATTTGATATAGTAGTCCTATGTAAAATACAAAGGAGAAAATACTATGGAAAATATTAGTCCAAATTTAACATTTGTGATCATGCTTGTAGGTATGTTTGCCTTGATGTTCTTTATGCAACGCTCTCAAAAGAAACAAGCACAAAAACGTATGGAAAGCTTAAATAAACTGCAAAAAGGCTATGAAGTGATTACAATCGGTGGACTTTACGGTACAGTCGATGAAGTAGATACTGAGAAGAGAACCATTGTTCTTGATGTCGATGGAGTTTACTTGACTTTTGAACTAGCTGCTATCAAGACAGTATTACCGCTGAAAGAAACAGCTTCACTCGAAGGTGCAATTGAAAAATAAGACGGGATTATCAACTCCCGTTTTTCTGTAAAAGAAAGGAAATGGGATGAAAAAACTAGTCTTTGTCTGTTTGGGAAATATTTGTCGCAGCCCTATGGCCGAGTTTGTTATGAAATCAATGACAGATAATTATGAAATCCAAAGTCGAGCGACTTCCTCTTGGGAACATGGTAATCCGATTCATAAGGGAACTCAAGGGATTTTTCAACAGTATCAGATTCCTTATGATAAAGGCAAGACATCGCTTCAGATTAGTAAGGAAGATTTTGAAGCCTTTGATTATATTATCGGTATGGATGCTTCAAATGTTTCTGACTTACGTCAGATGTGTCCAGCAGGCTGTAAAGATAAGATTTACTCATTCGCATCTGAAAGTGTTCCAGATCCTTGGTATACAGGAGATTTTGAGGAAACCTATCAGCGTGTTCAAGAGGGTTGTCAAGCTTGGTTAGAACGTTTAGAAAAGGGGAGTGAAGATGGAAAATCTTAAGAATTTTTACGACAAGTATCGTGTCTATCTGACTCGTCCACGTTTAGAGATTTTGGCAGTAGTTACGATTGTTTTTTGTGCTGTACTCGTCTTTTTTCTAAATATTCCCGGAAAAGGCGTTCTAAAGCTTGATAATGGAACGATTGTTTACGATGGCAGTCTTGTACGTGGTAAAATGAATGGCCAAGGTACCATTACTTTCCAAAATGGGGACCAGTATACTGGTGGTTTCAACAATGGAGCCTTCAACGGAAAAGGTACCTTTCAATCTAAAGAAGGCTGGACCTACGAAGGTGATTTTGTAAATGGTCAGGCTGAAGGAAAAGGGAAACTAACAACAGAACAAGAAGTCGTTTATGAAGGGACTTTTAAACAAGGCGTTTTTCAACAAAAATAAAGCCTCCTTATCAAAGGAGGTATTGTTATCATTTAAAAGTAAGCGCTTACTAGAAAATCTATCTCTTTCCAAGCTCCTCTTCCAATCAAGCTTGTGAAATAAAAAAATATTTGAAATTCATTTCACAAACTCTAAAGAAAAAACTTGATAAGTAAAGAAAATGAGAAAAATTTCACAAACAATAAAAAATTCTTTGTGAAATGTTTATGAAACTGTTTACAAAGTTGAAATAATGCGTTATAATAAACTTGTGAAAAAATTAACAAAGGATATCGATCCTTGAAAGCTATGGAGGAAAATATGGCTGATAAAAAAACTGTGACACCAGAAGAAAAGAAACTCGCTGCTGAAAAGCATGTCGATGGCTTGGTGCAAAAAGCTTTAGTTGCTCTTGAGGAAATGCGTAAACTCGACCAAGAACAGGTCGACTACATCGTAGCTAAAGCGTCAGTGGCAGCTTTGGATGCCCACGGAGAATTGGCTTTACATGCCTTTGAAGAAACAGGACGTGGTGTATTTGAAGATAAAGCAACTAAGAACTTGTTTGCTTGTGAACACGTAGTAAACAACATGCGCCACACTAAGACAGTTGGCGTTATCGAAGAAGACGATGTAACAGGTTTGACTCTTATTGCTGAACCAGTTGGTGTTGTCTGTGGTATCACTCCAACAACAAACCCAACATCAACAGCAATCTTCAAATCATTGATTTCATTGAAGACACGTAATCCAATCGTTTTTGCCTTCCACCCATCAGCTCAAGAATCATCAGCTCACGCAGCTCAAATCGTTCGTGATGCTGCGATTAAAGCAGGAGCTCCTGAAAACTGCGTACAGTGGATCACTGAACCATCTATGGAAGCAACTAGTGCCCTTATGAACCACGAAGGTGTTGCGACAATCCTTGCAACAGGTGGTAATGCCATGGTTAAAGCCGCATACTCATGTGGTAAACCAGCTCTTGGGGTAGGTGCCGGAAACGTTCCAGCTTATGTTGAAAAATCAGCAAACATCCGTCAAGCAGCACACGATATCGTTATGTCTAAATCATTTGATAATGGTATGGTCTGTGCATCTGAACAAGCGGTTATCATTGATAAAGAAATTTACGATGAATTTGTAGCAGAGTTCAAATCTTACCACACTTACTTTGTAAACAAAAAAGAAAAAGCTCTTCTTGAAGAATTCTGCTTCGGCGTGAAAGCAAACAGCAAAAACTGTGCTGGTGCGAAATTGAACGCTGACATCGTTGGTAAACCAGCAACTTGGATTGCAGAGCAAGCAGGATTTACAGTTCCAGAAGGAACAAACATTCTTGCTGCAGAATGTAAAGAAGTTGGTGAAAACGAGCCATTGACTCGTGAAAAATTGTCACCAGTTATCGCAGTTTTGAAATCTGAAAGCCGTGAAGATGGTATTACTAAGGCTCGTCAAATGGTTGAATTTAACGGTCTTGGGCACTCAGCAGCTATCCACACAGCTGATGAAGAATTGACTAAAGAATTTGGTAAAGCTGTTAAAGCTATTCGTGTTATCTGTAACTCACCTTCTACTTTCGGTGGTATCGGGGACGTTTACAATGCCTTCTTGCCATCATTGACACTCGGATGTGGTTCTTACGGACGTAACTCAGTTGGGGATAACGTTAGTGCCATTAACCTTTTGAATATCAAAAAAGTCGGAAGACGGAGAAATAACATGCAATGGATGAAACTTCCTTCAAAAACATACTTTGAACGTGATTCAATTCAATACCTTCAAAAATGTCGTGACGTTGAACGTGTCATGATCGTTACTGACCATGCCATGGTAGAGCTTGGTTTCCTTGATCGTATCATCGAACAACTTGATCTTCGTCGCAATAAGGTTGTTTACCAAATCTTTGCTGATGTAGAACCAGATCCAGATATCACTACAGTTGAACGTGGTACTGAAATCATGCGTGCCTTCAAACCAGATACAATCATCGCTCTTGGTGGTGGATCTCCAATGGATGCTGCTAAAGTAATGTGGCTCTTCTACGAACAACCAGAAGTGGACTTCCGTGACCTTGTACAAAAATTCATGGATATCCGTAAACGTGCCTTCAAATTCCCATTGCTTGGTAAGAAGACTAAATTCATCGCAATCCCAACAACATCTGGTACAGGATCTGAAGTAACACCATTTGCCGTTATCTCTGATAAAGCAAATAACCGTAAATACCCAATCGCTGACTACTCATTGACACCAACTGTGGCAATCGTAGACCCTGCTTTGGTATTGACAGTTCCTGGATTTGTTGCTGCGGACACTGGTATGGACGTATTGACTCACGCGACTGAAGCTTACGTATCACAAATGGCTAGCGACTACACTGACGGTCTTGCACTTCAAGCCATCAAGCTTGTATTTGAAAACCTTGAAAGCTCAGTTAAGAATGCAGACTTCCACTCACGCGAGAAAATGCATAACGCTTCAACAATCGCTGGTATGGCCTTTGCTAATGCCTTCCTAGGTATTTCTCACTCAATGGCCCATAAGATTGGTGCGCAATTCCACACAATCCACGGTCGTACTAATGCTATCTTGCTTCCATACGTCATCCGCTACAACGGTACACGTCCAGCTAAGACAGCAACATGGCCTAAGTACAACTACTACCGTGCAGATGAAAAATACCAAGATATCGCACGCATGCTTGGACTTCCAGCTTCTACTCCAGAAGAAGGGGTTGAATCTTACGCAAAAGCTGTCTACGAACTTGGTGAGCGCGTAGGTATCCAAATGAACTTCAAAGCACAAGGAATCGATGAAAAAGAATGGAAAGAACATTCTCGTGAATTGGCCTTCCTTGCTTATGAAGATCAATGTTCACCAGCTAACCCACGTCTTCCAATGGTTGACCATATGCAAGAAATCATCGAAGATTCTTACTATGGCTACAAAGAAAGACCAGGACGCCGTAAATAATTGTTATCAGCCTAGAGGCAGGAATTTCCTGTCTCTTTTTTGTAAAATTGGAAGATTGAAAATAATTTTTAGCTTTTCCATTTTCACTTTTCATCTGAAAAGGGAAGTGGGAAATGACTAGGTAGACAAAGAAAGACAGCAGTATAGGCTTTCAAAGGAGAAAGAAAAATAAGTGGGGTATAGACAAAAAACAACGCCCGTACTTGCAATTCAACTCAAATAGTTATATAATAGGTTTGTTGAAAGGTGATTTGTAGTGATTCAAGTTACTCTTTTCACAATAAAAATTTCATGATTTTCATAAGGAGGAAATCACTAATGGTAGTTAAAGTTGGTATTAACGGTTTCGGACGTATCGGTCGTCTTGCTTTCCGTCGTATCCAAAACGTAGAAGGTGTTGAAGTTACTCGTATCAACGACCTTACAGATCCAGTTATGCTTGCGCACTTGTTGAAATACGACACAACTCAAGGTCGTTTCGACGGTACTGTTGAAGTTAAAGAAGGTGGATTCGAAGTTAACGGTAAATTCGTTAAAGTTTCTGCTGAACGTGATCCAGAACAAATCGACTGGGCTACTGACGGTGTAGAAATCGTTCTTGAAGCTACTGGTTTCTTTGCTAAGAAAGAAGCAGCTGAAAAACACCTTAAAGGTGGAGCTAAAAAAGTTGTTATCACTGCTCCTGGTGGAAACGACGTTAAAACAGTTGTATTCAACACTAACCACGACGTTCTTGACGGTACTGAAACAGTTATCTCAGGTGCTTCATGTACTACAAACTGCTTGGCTCCAATGGCTAAAGCTCTTCAAGACAACTTTGGTGTTGTTGAAGGATTGATGACTACTATCCACGCTTACACTGGTGACCAAATGATCCTTGACGGACCACACCGTGGTGGTGACCTTCGCCGTGCTCGCGCTGGTGCTGCAAACATCGTTCCTAACTCAACTGGTGCTGCTAAAGCTATCGGTCTTGTAATCCCAGAATTGAACGGTAAACTTGACGGATCTGCACAACGCGTTCCAACTCCAACTGGATCAGTTACTGAATTGGTAGCTGTTCTTGAAAAGAACGTTACTGTTGATGAAGTGAACGCAGCTATGAAAGCAGCTTCAAACGAATCATACGGTTACACAGAAGATCCAATCGTATCTTCAGATATCGTAGGTATGTCTTACGGTTCATTGTTTGACGCAACTCAAACTAAAGTTCTTGACGTTGACGGTAAACAATTGGTTAAAGTTGTATCATGGTACGACAACGAAATGTCATACACTGCACAACTTGTTCGTACTCTTGAATACTTCGCAAAAATCGCTAAATAATTCATGAGTCGATAAAAAGCAAGGCCTCTGGTCTTGCTTTTTAAATATTAAAAAATGGATGACGGAATCATCCATTCTTTTTTAATTCTGTTTCAAAGGTATCTGAAAGGGTAGTGAAAGTTAGTTTCACTAAAGTAAGCGGATGGGTAAAGGAAAGTCGGAAGGCATGAAGCATAAGTCGACTTGATTTTCCTTTACTATTATAGAGAGGGTCACCTAGGATAGGGAAGTTATGATGATAAAGATGCACACGAATCTGATGGGTTCGCCCTGTTTTTAGTTTACAACGAACAAGGGTAGTCTGATTTGGAAATTGCTTTAATCTGCTTACATGCGTTTCAGCATATTGCCCATTTTTTGTATCAACTATTCTTTTTCTGCGATCATGACGATCACGTCCGATTTTGTCCTTGAAAACAAGCTCTTTGCTGCTGATATTTCCGTTAACAAGTGCCCAATATTCTCTAGAAATCTCTTTTTTCTCCAATAAGCGATTGAGAATAGGCAGGATAAAAGGATTTTTAGCGAAGAGAACTAAACCGCTGGTTTCCATGTCTAGACGATGAACGATATAACAGGTCTGGCCAACGTAGGCACTGACATGGTTAAGAAGAGCAATTTCGTTTGGTTGATTACCATGCGTTTTCATCCCCTCAGGTTTGTTTACAATAATCAAGTGTTGGTCTTGATAAACTTCCTGAACTAAGTCTGGATCGCCCCAAGGGATTGTCTTTTTGGGATAATCTTCCTCGTCAAAAGTTAATTGGCAAACATCTCCAGGCTTCACTATCTCGTTCCAGTGAACTTCTTCTTGATTTATCAAAATATGTTTCTTGATTCTCAAAAAATGCCGGATTTTTCTAGGGATAAGGAGTTGCTCCTCTAGTAATTGCTTCACCGTCATTTGAGGCAAAGAGGCGGGTAATGTAAATGTGAATTTCATACAGATATTGTAACAAAAAAAGCCCCATTTGGATAGGAAATAGCTAAATTCTTGTCTTCCTATGATGAAGATGATAAAATAAACGCATGAAATTAGATAAATTATTCGAGAAATTTCTTTCTCTTTTTAAAAAAGAAACAAGTGAACTAGAGGATTCTGATTCGACTAGCTTGCGTCGCTCTCGTAGTGATCGAAAAAAATTGGCCCAAGTAGGTCCAATTCGAAAATTCTGGCGTCGCTATCATCTAACAAAGATTGTCCTTATACTAGGTTTGAGTGCAGGCTTGCTAGTTGGAACCTATTTGTTTGCTGTAGCCAAGTCAACCAATGTCAATGATTTGCAAAATGCCTTGAAAACTCGAACTCTCATTTTTGACCGTGAAGAAAAGGAGGCTGGTGCCTTGTCTGGTCAAAAGGGAACCTATGTTGAACTGACTGATATCAGTAAAAATTTGCAGAATGCCGTTATTGCGACAGAAGACAGATCTTTTTATAAAAATGACGGGATTAACTATGGTCGTTTCTTCTTGGCTATTGTAACTGCTGGCCGTTCAGGTGGTGGTTCTACTATTACCCAACAGCTGGCTAAAAATGCCTATCTGTCGCAGGATCAAACTGTTGAGAGAAAAGCGAAAGAATTTTTCCTTGCCTTAGAATTAACAAAAAAATATAGTAAGGATCAAATTCTAACCATGTACCTTAACAACGCTTATTTTGGAAATGGTGTGTGGGGTGTAGAAGATGCGAGTAAGAAATACTTTGGAGTTTCTGCATCAGAAGTGAGTCTGGATCAAGCTGCGACTCTGGCAGGAATGCTAAAGGGGCCGGAACTGTATAATCCTTTGAATTCTGTAGAAGATTCTACCAATCGTCGCGATACTGTTTTGCAGAATATGCTTGCAGCGGGTTACATTGATAAAAACCAAGAAACCGAAGCTGCAGAAGTTGATATGACTTCGCAATTGCACGATAAGTATGAAGGAAAAATCTCAGATTACCGCTATCCTTCTTATTTTGATGCGGTTGTTAATGAAGCTGTTTCCAAGTATAATCTAACAGAGGAAGAAATTGTCAATAATGGCTACCGCATTTATACAGAGCTGGACCAAAACTATCAAGCAAATATGCAGGTTGTCTATGAAAATACAGCTCTATTTCCGAGGGCAGAGGATGGAACATTTGCTCAATCAGGAAGTGTGGCTCTCGAACCGAAAACAGGTGGAGTTCGTGGAGTTGTCGGTCAGGTTGCTGGCAATGATAAAACTGGATTCCGGAATTTCAACTATGCAACTCAATCAAAACGTAGCCCTGGTTCTACAATTAAGCCTTTAGTTGTTTATACGCCTGCAGTTGAAGCTGGCTGGGCTTTGAATAAGCAGTTAGATAACCATACTATGCAGTATGACAGCTATAAGGTTGATAACTATGCAGGGATCAAAACGAGTCGAGAAGTTCCTATGTATCAAGCCTTGGCAGAATCGCTTAATCTGCCTGCTGTTGCCACTGTTAATGACTTGGGTGTTGACAAGGCTTTTGAGGCGGGCGAAAAATTCGGACTCAATATGGAAAAAGTCGATCGTGTTCTTGGTGTCGCCTTGGGAAGCGGTGTTGAAACCAACCCTCTTCAAATGGCTCAAGCGTATGCTGCTTTTGCAAATGAAGGTTTAATGCCGGAAGCTCATTTTATTAGTAGAATTGAAAATGCTAGTGGGCAGGTCATTGCGAGCCATAAAAATTCACAAAAACGGGTGATTGATAAGTCTGTAGCTGACAAGATGACTAGTATGATGTTGGGGACATTCACCAACGGTACCGGTGTTAGTTCATCGCCTGCAGACTATGTCATGGCAGGAAAAACTGGAACAACTGAAGCTGTTTTCAATCCTGAATACACAAGTGACCAGTGGGTAATTGGTTATACTCCGGATGTAGTGATTAGTCACTGGCTTGGTTTCCCTACCACTGATGAAAGCCACTATCTAGCAGGATCTACTTCAAACGGTGCAGCCCATGTCTTTAGAAACATTGCCAATACCATTTTACCTTATACGCCAGGAAGTACCTTTACGGTTGAAAATGCTTATAAGCAAAATGGAATTGCACCAGCCAATACAAGAAATCACGTACAGAGTAATGAAGAAAATCAGGCGGATAATAGCCTTTCTGATATTAGAAGTCGTGCACAAAATCTGGTAGATGAGGCTAGCCGTGCTATCTCGGATGCTAAAATTAAGGAAAAGGCTCAAACGATATGGGATTCGGTAGTCAATCTATTTCGTTAAGATGCTTGTCAAAGCCTAGCTTTCTTGTTATAATAGATAAGATGGAGGCGTTATGGCACTAAAAAAAGCAAGCCTAGCTTGTGCGGTTTGTGGTTCGAGAAACTATTCAATCAAGATCAGCGGAAACCCCAAGCCAACACGACTAGAAGTAAATAAATTTTGTAAACATTGTGGTAAGTACACTACACACAGAGAAACGAGATAGGAGAGAGCGATGCGTTTTATTGGAGATATTTTTAGACTTCTTAAAGACACAACATGGCCAACTCGCAAGGAAAGCTGGAGAGATTTTCGTTCTATCATGGAATACACTGCTTTCTTTGTTGTGATTATTTATATTTTTGACAAGTTGATTGTTTCAGGTTTGATTCGATTTATTAACATTTTTTAGAAGATTTGTGGAGTTATTTACGCCAAAAATCTTCTATTATGAAAGGAAGTATCATGGATAGTTTTGATAAAGGATGGTTTGTTTTACAAACCTATTCTGGTTATGAAAATAAGGTGAAAGAAAATCTATTACAACGTGCACAAACCTACAATATGTTGGATAATATTTTACGTGTTGAAATTCCAACGCAAACAGTGCAAGTTGAAAAAAATGGAAAGAGAAAAGAAGTAGAAGAAAATCGCTTTCCAGGTTATGTTCTTGTGGAAATGGTGATGACAGATGAAGCTTGGTTTGTTGTTCGAAACACACCAAACGTTACAGGATTCGTCGGATCTCACGGAAATAGATCAAAACCAACTCCATTATTGGAACAAGAAATCCGTGATATCTTGGTTTCTATGGGACAAACTGTACAAGAGTTTGATATCGATGTTGAAGTTGGTCAAACTGTACGTATCATTGATGGTGTTTTTGCAGACTATACTGGTAAGATTACAGAGATTGATAATAACAAAGTGAAGATGATTATCTCTATGTTTGGTAATGATACAGTTGCAGAAGTAAACCTAAACCAAATTGCAGAATTATAACCCAGAGAGAGGCTTGTCCTCTCTTTTTTGTGCAGTTTAGACGGTGTAGGGAACAGAATGGGGGAAATGGGACAAAAGTGTTTCTGAATCTGTTAGACTGTATCTAGAAAGGGGAACATAATGTTTAAAGAATTGTATAAAGAAGTCCAGGGAATTGTGTACAAGTGTAGAAATGAATATCATCTCCATTTATGGGAGTTATCTGATTGGGACCAAGAGGGAATGATTTGCTTACATGAATTGATCAGTAGAGAAGAAGAGTTGGCAGAAGATATTCCTCGTTTAAGGAAATATTTTAAGACAAAGTTTCGGAATCGGATCCTAGACTATATCCGTAAGCAGGAAAGTCAAAAACGAAGATATGATAAAGAACCCTATGAAGAAGTGGGTGAGATCAGTCATCGTATCAGTGAGGGCGGTCTGTGGCTAGATGAT